>CAZRMH010000073.1:0-24641 GCA_964600935.1 uncultured Candidatus Obscuribacterales bacterium | reverse complement strand
GCGGACTTCCGAAGAGCTCGCCGGTCTTAGTTAATTTGAGCAGTGTTTGTTCATCGATTGGACTGAGTTTGGCGATTCCGAAATCGAGAAGTTTTACAACCTCAGTTCCATTTGGTTGAGGAACGATCATGAGGTTGCTTGGTTTGATATCGCGGTGGATAACGCCGTGTTCATGGGCATGTTGGAGGGCGTCGCAAACTTGAGAAATTATGTCGAGTGCGCGTTCGAGTGGCAATTGTTTTTTGCCACGAATTTCGTTTGAGAGCGCGTGACCTTCGATATATTCGAGAACGAAAAACGGATCGCCCTCATCCGTAACGGACATATCGTGGACGCGGATGATGTTTGAGTGATTGAGACTGGCTATGGCTTTCGCTTCCTGCTGGAAACGCGACATCTCGATCTGACTGATACCACTCTTGCCTTTTAGAAATTTGATCGCAACTGTTCGACCAAGGACCAAATCGAGCGCCTTGTAGACAACGCCCATTCCGCCTTGTCCGATGTGACCTTTGATCTCGTATTTGCGCGCAAAAAGATCTCCCTCGCTGAATCCATGTCCGGAATTTTTCTTTGCTTGCGGTGGTGGCGTGATGGGTGGCGCGGGAGACGAACCGTTGACTGGGTCCCAATTCGTAGATTCGCCACTTGCTCCGGATTGACGCCCGCGCGCGGAGCCGAACTCTTGTTGGGTCGCATCGACAGCCAATGGATCAGGATAAACTTTTCGACCGGAACCATGTGCATCAGCAACTGGACCAACAGGCGCTAGCGGATCTGCCCATACCTTTTTCCCCGCAACAAGTGGATCATCCATGGTGTCATCAGGGGCGAGTGGGTCAGGCCAAACTTTTTGATTACTGGAATTTTGATGATTGGAAACCGACTGCGCACGATTGCCCAGCGGATCCTCCATGGTATCCGCGCTAATGTTCTGCTGCGAAACTTGATGACGCAATGGGTCGTTTGTGACGTTCTGACTCTGCTGCGGTCTGCGCACAGCCATGGGATCCTGCTGCGTGACCTCAGGGTCCGGAACGGAAGTGCGCGCGCTGTCGACAGTGAAGTCTGGCACCGTAGGCTGACTTGCAGCTAAGTTTCCACTGCTATCGTTGCTAGTTTCAAAATCACTCATTATCGAGCTGGCACACTTTCTCTATTTGCTAGATCCAACAAAATTGGCAATCAGCAACTACACGCCCACTTCTCGATGTTACCAGGCTCAGATAGACCTGAACTCCTCGAACTCGAGCAGAACGCCAACGCAATGACAGTTTCCGCGCTTGACGCCGTTTTCATACTGATGACTTTGAAACGTTATTCTAAGTCACCCAAACAGTCACAAGTCACTGTAACGCAGAATGGGAATGTCTCGTTTCTCACTTCCCAAAATTGTGGTCGCGAGCGTGCCTGGCGACTTTGCAGTGATATTGCTTTTCCGCTCTTTGCATGCTCGAGTGACCGTATAGGTAAACCCAGAAAGGTTTTAGCAGCCACTAGCCATGTGCAACGTTTCGGCAGCAACTCTTAACGGATCACATAAATAGCTACAACTATAGGGATATAATGGCAACTTATGGTCTAAACCAGTGCTCTGGAGGCAGTTCATGCGACACAACTCGCAAACTCGGCGGGAAAAACATTACGCCGCTATCGAAAACATCATTGCACTCTCTCTAATTTTTGGCATTGCCAGCTCGTCGACGAGCCCAGCGTACGCAGCAGCGCCAGCGAGTACGACGCTGTCGACACCGGCGACCACCGAGTCTGATACAAGATCGGAATTGGAACCGGAACAAGATAAATACAAGGTCGAGCAAAAAGAAATCGAGGCACTGCTTGGCGAAATCGAGACACAGTGGAACTTACATAATCTCGACGCGGTTATGAATTTCTACCATGACGACTATATCAACAATGACGGTCTAGACAAAAACGCTGTGAAAGAGCTGACCAAGGACTTCTGGAAAACATATCCAGATGCAAAATCTAGTTCTAAAACAAAACAGATTCGCGTTGAAGGCAAATTTTCTACCGTGGAATCGCGTGACCGAGCCGTTGGCAGCACCGCTCGCGAGATGCCTGGAATCGGAACGAAGGGCATGTTATCGTCCATCTCCGAAAGTCAGTTGTATCTGCGCAAGTTCGGAAAAGATTGGAAGATTGTCGGCGATCGCATCGACTACGAGAAGGTCCGCGTAGCCTTCGGTACAGCGACCGATGTGACCACGTCGTTCATCGCACCGGAACAAGTAAAGTCCGGCCAAGAATATTCCGCCAGATTAAGAGTCGAACTACCACGAGATCTGATTGCCGTCGGATCGATTACGAGCGAGCCGCTCAAGTATCCTCAACCTCCGCATCAAGATCAGTGGAGACCCATTGAGAATCAGGTTCTCGAAAGAATCATTCACGCCAATACTTCGAATCACAACGAACTTTTGATGGCGACGATTGGTATCACGGATAGAACCAGATCGAATCTTAAAGGTCTGACTTATCTGACTCGTCGACTTAATGTTGTTCCGAAGACTGAGTCCACGCCAGCAATTGCGAAAGACGGTACTACGGTCAAAGTTGAAGCTGACAAGGGAGCTATAGAAGCACCTATCCGATTAACTCCTGCAGACGACGAAACTGAATCAACGCCTTCAAAGCCAGCAGAGTCTGATTCAAAACCGACTAAAGAAAACGAAACAAAAGACGGCGACAAGAACTAATCGGAGCCGCACCTTATGAGTCATTCAAAGCAGGTTAGCGCTCGAGGGCTACTGATTTTGCTTGTCATGGCTATTTGCATTACGGCCGATCAAACGAGCAAAAGCTGGGTCTTGGCGAATCTGGAGAAGGGGCTCTCGCAGCCGTTCATACCTGGATTTATTCAGCTGACGCTGACGTCAAATCCTGGCGCCGCGTTTTCGATTGGAAGTCAAAACGGACAGATAATGGGGCTTGTCGCCACTGTTTTGACATTGCTGATTTCAATTTGGATTGTTAAACGGGTGGTCGCTGATGCGCCACTACCTGTGGTGGAACAAATCGGAATGGGTTGCCTGCTCGGCGGTGCTATCGGCAACCTAGTGGATCGATACACACGAGGACTGGTAACGGATTTTCTGGAGTTTACCTTCGTTTCATTTCCGGTATTCAATTTAGCCGATGCTCTCATTGATGTGGGAATTGCTTGCTTGTTCATCGCAATGTACTTCTATAGGAGCGATGACAAAAAAACTGAAAAAACAGCGAATCCTACCAGCACCGCAGCTACTGAGAGCATTCCGGAAAACGATCGAATCGCGGAAGCATCCTCTAATCAAGCCACAAAACAATCGGATTAGCGTTATGCAGGTAACGCAAAGATGATCGATCCAGAAGAAATCGATTTATTCGAATCCTACGAAGATCTAGAACTGGTCTATGAACCAGAAGTTGAAAACCCCGATTCGAAACCTCGAGTAGATCACTACATCGCAAAAACCCTCCCCGTTCTGAGCCGCGCGCAAGTTCAAAAGCTGATCGATGCTCAACTCGTTCGGGTCGACGGTGACATCGCCAAAGCATCATTGAAACTGAAAGGCGGCGAAACTATCCTGGTCCGGATTCCGCCGACTGAGCCTCTGGACTTGCAACCAGAAGCGATACCACTCGATGTAGTTTTCGAAGACGAGTTTTTGATCGTGATAAACAAACCAGTCGGCATGGTTACACATCCTGGCGCTGGAACCCGCTCAGGCACTCTCGTTAACGCCCTACTCCATCACTGCCGAGGGACACTCTCCGGAATCTCTGGAGTAGAACGCCCGGGAATAGTTCATCGACTTGACAAGGACACCTCCGGTTTATTAGTTGTCGCGAAGGAAGATTTGACGCACAGGGAGCTGGCAAGGCAACTAGCGGAACGAACTGTAAAACGCACATACTTCGCTCTGGTCGACGGAATCGTCGCGAGCGATTCCGGCACCGTCGATCAACCAATCGGCAGACATCCGGTGAGGCGAAAGGAAATGGCTGTGGTCGACAACGGACGAACTGCAGTTACACATTACGAAGTCGTAGAACGTTATCGAAACTTCACCCTTCTGGAACTCAAACTACAGACCGGTCGCACCCACCAAATACGCGTCCACATGGCGCATCTTGGCTATCCGGTGGTCGGTGATCTCGTGTACAATCGCAAATCTTCCGGCACGGAAAAGGCGCGGAGCAAGTACGGTCTAATCGGCCATGCACTGCACGCGGCAAAGCTTTCCTTTGTCCACCCCAAAACCGGATCCGCACACGAGTTCAAAGCACCGCTTCCGGCGGATTACCAAAAATTGCTGGACTCGCTTCGAAGCTGAGGTATCACCTTGAAACGCAACATTCCAATTGTGATTGCAGGTCTACTGTTTATTCTCGTCGCGGCCATCTCTGTAATGAACACAGCCGCAGTCGCATTCAATTTGCTCGGCGCCGTCGTCACAATTCCGCTTGGCGTAATTAGCTTCGGTGCTTACGCGATCGGCTTGGCAGGAGTCATTGCTGCCAGTCAGGGCACGATCAAAATCAAAGAAAAAATATCTGAACAAAAACAAGTCGAATGGCAAAAGCAAGACGACAAGCTCGGCAAAGAAGTTTTGACCGACAAAATTACTCAACTCGAAGCTAAAATCCAAACTCTTGAAACAGCACTTAAGTCAGCGCTGGATAAAAAGAAAAAAACGGAAAGCTAGATGAAACGTTGACGCAGAGCCACTTTTGGAACTTATCTGGCTTAAGAAACATCGTTTAATTTGAAACCATACAAGTCATTTTTCAGAAGGAGAGAAACAATGACCTCATCTACTGATGCCGAAAAGGACATGTGCATTGAACCCAAGCCCCAAGCCGAACATAAATGGCTGGAACAGCTGCTTGGCGACTGGACATTCGAAGCCTCCTGCGATATGGGATCGGGGCAGCCGGAAATGAAAACCGGCGGTCAGGAAACGTTCCGAGCACTCGGCGAAGTCTGGGTAATTGGCGATGCCATCATCAAAAAGGTTGACGGTAGCCCCGCTTATTCACAAATGACCCTCGGGTTCAATCCAGACACAAAGAAGTTCATAGGCTCATGGGTGGGGTCAATGATGACTCACCAGTGGATCTACGAGGGCGAGTTGGACGAAGCCAGGAAAGTCTTGACGCTTAACTCAGAAGGACCAAGTTTCGCTAATCCTACAATACTCGGTAAGTATCAAGACATTATCGAATTCAGAAGCGCCGACGAGCGCGTTCTCCGGTCGCAAACCCTGGGAGACGACGGCAAGTGGGTGCAGTTCATGGAAGCCATTTACAAACGCACTACTCGCTAAGTGGCTTAGCAGGCGCCGATTTGAGCGACTCAGATCAGCTTTCGAGCACTTTTAGAATGTCAGAAAAACTGACAGTTTTTCTGACATTTTTGTTTGCGGATACTTTCACCGCACACCGCGAGCGACGCAAAATACAGACCATAACTGACTCCACAGAATTGTCAGATTTTCTGCCAATTTTTCTGACAACTCACCAGGCAGAAAAATCAGAGCGGCGCGAGCCGCAACTTCATGACTAGCTCGAACAAAAAAACGTCAGATTTTCTGCCGGATTTTCTGACAAATCACCCTGGTCAAAAATTTCGGTGATTCACATCGTGGAAAAATTGCCAGCGCCTCGCGCACGCGCCAACCTCCTGACAATTCAAATCCGGATGTCAGATTTTTTGATTGTTTTTCTGACAAATAAACTTATGGAAATTTCGACATTTACTCGCCACCACCGGCGCCGCTACTCGTTGCCCATCTTCTTAAAATCTGAGGCCTTCAAATTATCGATAAACTTCTTGAATTCCTTGGTTTCTTCTTCGTCCTTTTCCAGGTCCGCAGGAATAGTGCCATCAGCCACCACTTGCGCAGAAACAAAGATCGGTGCCTTGGCCCGCAGAGCCAGAGCAATCGCGTCGGATGGTCGCGAATCAATCGCCTTCAAATTATCAATTCGTTTATCGCCAAGAACCAGGCGTATGGTGGCAAAGTAGGTGCTCGACGCAAGTTCGTTAATCTCGATACGTTCGATCTTGTATCCCAGGGCTGTAATCACGTTTAGTAAAAGGTCATGTGTCATTGGTCGATCAGGCTTTTGATTGTCAAGCGCTTTGGAGATCGCAGTAGCCTCGGCGACGCCTATCCATATAGGTAGCGCCCGCCGCTTCGTACTGTCGTTAAGAACAACAATTGGATGCCCATTACGAGCATCCAGAGCGATTCCTGCTACATGCATCTCAATCATGACTTAGCGTTCACCGATATCCTCACTTTTGGCTTACACACGGACTTGAGATCATCTTACGTTACAAAGCTAAATACACGCCACAGCTACTTATTCCCCCTAACCCTCGTCTTTATTTGCTTCCAAGTTTAATTTTTATGGATGTAAACACGCAGGAAGCTGATGTTGAGCGGGATTAGCCATATTCTAGTTATATCACTTGTTGCAAATAGTGGTTAATAACGTGAGAAAAACGGCGCTATTGACACAAACTGAGGATGGCTTGCTAAACTAGGGGTCTAGGTTTGGGTAAGGTTGCAAAACCCTCCCAACGATTGTCATAACCCCTTCAATGACGATGGCACCCTAGAAGCTAGTCCGGATGGCGGAATTGGTAGACGCGCACGTTTGAGGGGCGTGTGGCTTAGCCATGAGGGTTCAAGTCCCTCTCCGGACATTAGTTTTGTAATCAGTCGAACAGCAAGTCTGCCCGTCACACAATGGCAGACGGTAAACTGTTGGCTGATGGCACACCAAAGGCATCTTTTCACAGCGGTGCTGTGGAAGAAGCACACCGATGCGGAGGCATAATGGAACTGTTTCAACAACGAGCACAGTGGCCGCACACAATCAACGACATCACCAAGTCGCTCGACGGCGTTTGGGGCGTGGTTGGAGCAACCGACGGCAATGGCAATCTTCATCGCCTCGAACGCAGCCTTAAGGCACCAACGACTTACAAAATCACCGAATACAAAGGCGAAGACGAGTCCGCCATCATTGCCGAAACTCACTTCGAAGAAACCCAACGCGAACAAGCAGTGAAGCAATTCGCCAAATCAATTGGCTTCGAGGTTTAGACATCCGCTCGAGGCTTTGAAATCTGGTCGGGGTGCGCGCTTCGAGGACTAGCCTGAGAAGAAACCGCCACCAGAGAAGGTGCATCATCGAAAGGTTTAGTTAGCACTAAATCGCCGAAGGCAGTAAACTACTATTACACCGGGCTCAGTGATCGTCTGGTCCTCGCGGCATCCACGACTGTAAGCAGTTTTGGTGTCCGCGGGTTAATTGATAATGGTGACTGCGGGCTTGTCAGAACGCCCTCCTTTCAGCACTGTACGACCGAGGTTTGGTATTGGCGAGACCACGTAGTATTCATCATCTGGGCATCATCACTCAAGGATCGCTTTCCGGCGGACTTGAGATGCGCCTTGACGCGGAACACTCCGTCGAAGACTTGCGCGTCGGCCGTTTCGTGGTTATCGAAGGAAGGCGTTCGCGTTTCTTCAGTATGCTGACCGACGTCACGCTCTCAGCCGCTAACCAAGCCATTCTGCTTAACCCACCAGCGGAAGACGACTTCATTCTTTCCGTTTTGTCCGGTGGTTCCACATTCGGTACCGTTAAAGTTCAACCGATGTTGATGATGGAACGCGACGGCAAGAACGAATTGCTTCCCGTGAAAACCATTCCGCACCACTTTTCACCAGTGTTCGAAGCAACAGATTCAGACTTCGCTATGGTATTCGGCGAAGAAGACGAATCAGTGCCGGACAATCTCTACTTTAATATAGGCAAACCGTTGAACATGGAAACGCCTGTCTGCATCGATCTTAGCCGGTTTATCGAACGTTCCAACGGAATTTTCGGTAAATCAGGAACGGGCAAGTCGTTTCTCACCCGCATTTTCTTGAGCGGAATCATACACCGAGACGTGGCATCCATGATCGTTTTCGATATGCACAACGAATACGGTTGGCAGGCAATGTCGGAAAACAAATCGCAACCGCGAGTCAAAGGACTGAAACAACTTTTCGGACATAAGGTGGTCGTGTTCAGTCTCGATCCTGAGTCCTCACGCACTCGCGGAATCCCTGATGCTCACGAGCTTACCATCGGATATAACCAGATTGAAATCGAAGACTTAGACTTACTGAAAAACGAATTGAATTTGACTGAAGCGACACTGGAAAACGCGTACATAGCAAAAGAGAAACTTGGACAAGACTGGATCGGCACTCTGCTCGATATGTCCGGCGAGGAAATCGAAGAGTTTACGCAAATCCATAAAGGTCATCCAACGGCGCTGAAAACTTTGCAACGTCGTTTGAACACGATCGTTCAAAAGACACCGTATTTGAAACCACGTGTAAATCACGACTTTATCTCCGAAATAATTGCGCACATCCAAGCCGGCAAGCACATTGTTCTCGAATTCGGACGCCAAAATAATCTGCTTTCGTACATGCTCGCCACCAACGTCATCACACGTCGAATACACGCGGAGTATGTTCGACGCGCAGAAAAATATATCGCCAATCCGGAGAATGTAGAACCACCTCGCAAGCTGATGATCGTCATCGAAGAAGCTCACAAGTTTCTCTCACCGCAAGTAGCGAAGCAAACCATATTCGGTATTATCGCCAGAGAGATGAGGAAGTATTTTGTCACGCTGCTGATCGTCGATCAGCGTCCGAGCGGAATCGATCCGGAGGTTCTCAGTCAAATCGGCACTCGCGTCACTGCGCTACTAAACGACGACAAAGATATCGATGCCGTTTTCACAGGAGTATCAGGCAGCCAGACACTGAGAACCGTTTTGTCGCAACTCGATCCAAAACAGCAAGCTTTAGTTCTCGGTTACGCCGTTCCAATGCCAGTAGTCGTGCGAACAAGAGCATTCGACAGCGAATTCTACGCCGCAGTCGCGCCGCGCCACCTGGATATAGACCGCAGTCCCGCCTCAGTCAAAGTACGCGGCAAACAAGCGCAACAAGAGCTGTTTGGCATCGACTGAGTTTCCTTCCAGCTTAAACCCGCCAATGGGCAAAACCCTTGTTAATCCGAAATCTTAGTTCCCAGCCATGGGGAAATAACTATTGAAAGGCTATCGATCTATCCGCTACTCTGAGTAGGTTAGGTTTCAAAAACACCGCTGTAATGGAAAGAGCGCCCGAAATCAACCTCGAAAACGACTCCCAAGACAATTTTGTCGAGGGCAAGGAACCAAGCGAACTGATCTTCTGCTTGTTGTTAGCGTCAGCCTATCTAGGACTGGCGAAATTCTGCTGGACTCCTCTTTATCTAACGAGCAGCTGGAAATTACTTGTCAACGTCGAGGGCTTCTTCGTCACCATTGCGATCATCGCAATCTTAATCGGAGCGCGTCCATACACTGCACCTTCGAGTTTGCAGTTGAGCAGCCGTGGAATTAAGTATCGCGGTCCTTACTGGATCCAACGAAAAACAGTCAATTGGGATCAGGTTTCACGCGTATACCTGAGCCCCGAATTGATCCTCGTTCTGTATCGACCAAAAGCAGGATCGAAACGAGTATGGCCGATGCCAATCTTTTCGATATATTTAGCCGAACGAGAACAAGTAGTTAAGTCGTTCATCAAGTATTGTCCGATTCAAGCGATCATGATGAAGGGTCCGGCACAAATCTCGTGGATAATTCTGTTCACGTTGCTATTCGCGCTTGTGCTGTGGTTCTTCTATTTGCTGACACCATAGCTGGTAGCACGCACTCTCAAACGAAACATCCTATATATGTATGAGTGACAGCCAAAATCCGCATGGGTACTGGCATAAGAGCCTCATGATTTTTCTTTCACGATCATTGCAAACAGTTTTAGCAAAGCTTAAATCGAAGTCTAACTATTTTTTCTCTTCGAATTTCAAACCGCGAAGATACACGACGAGATTAACCAACTCCTGGTCATCAAGCACGTCCTTGGTTTGTGGTGGCATCATGCCAACACCTTGCCGAATAAATTTCTTAAGTTTGTCATCGGTGGGGAAGTGCTCAGCAAGCTTATCTAAAGCTGGTCCCATCCCCTCCTTCGCGCCCGGATGACAGGCGTTGCAACTGCGAACGAAAATCTGTTGCCCCGACAAATCGGTCGTCATCTGACCTTCTCGGCGTTGACTCAGTTCCTTCATCTCGTTGATGCGACGCATTTCTTCTGGCATCGCACAACCACTGGTGGTTGCAAAAACCATCAGTATCAAAGCGAATATTTTGAGTATGCGAGACATATACAAAAGCCTTGGCAGCCAAGTTTTACGACAGTTTAACATCTTTGAACATTCAAGTTTAAGCCGCTTGGTTTCTGTCTATTCGATAGTAAGCAGCATAACAACGAACACTTCTTCAAGACTCGATATTATCTGCTTAACACACCGTTTACTTTCATCTTGTACAGTAAGTAATGTGGCGCGCAATATCGATCTCGACAGGGGAAGAGCGCGGACCGAATAAATATACACGAAAGCGCGAAAGCGCATATCGGTCGACTCTCTTACTAACTATCTTGGAAACACCTCTGTCGAACAGACATAAAGTACGCGGGAAAGCTCACTAGAAGCGGCGGTAACAAATGCAACCTAAGACAACAAGAATCGATCCACCAACCGTTCCCAACGACCCACAAGATGATTCTCGCATTATCATCCAGGGCGGAAGACAACTCCACGGCTCAGTCCGCGTCGGCGGCGCGAAAAATGCTGTGTTGAAAATGATGGCCGCGGCTCTGCTCTCAAAGCACACCACAGTTCTTCGCAATGTTCCAAACTTGACTGACGTCCACATGATGGCGACGATTCTTCGTCAACTCGGTGCGACAGTTGAAATCAACAACAACGAAGTGTCCATCGATGCATCTGGCGTTAACAGCTGGGAAGCGCCTTACGAACTGGTCAGCCATCTCCGCGCTTCATTCGTTGTTCTCGGACCACTCTTGAGTCGCTTCCGCGAAGCGAAAGTCTCGCTCCCAGGTGGATGCGCAATCGGCGAACGCAAGATCGACCTCCACGAGCGCGGTTTGAAGATCCTCGGTGCAGACGTTCGCATCGATCATGGCTATGTAACTGCGAGCGCCAAGAAGCTAGTGGGCGCAAGAAAGTATCTCGATCGTCCATCCAACGGCGCGACAGAGAACATCATGCTCGCAGCAGTCTGTGCAGAAGGCACAACGATCATCGAAAACGCCGCACAAGATCCGGAAATCGTAAATCTCGCTGACTGCGTCAATGCGATGGGTGGCAACATCCAGGGCGCTGGCACCTACCAGATCACAATTGAAGGCGTACCTTTCGACGAGATGCACGATGCCGTCGTCGATACCATGCCTGATCGTGTCGAAGTCGGAACCTTCATGCTCGCTTGTATGGCGACCGGCGGCGAAATTTTGATCGAAGGTGCTAATGCACATCACTTGTACTCTGTGATCAGCAAAGTTCAAGAGATGGGTGCAGAAGTGGCTATCTATGCGCCTGACGTGATCAGAATCAAATGCGATACGACCAGATTCAAAGGCACTGATATCACAACATTGCCATACCCTGGCTTCCCAACTGATTTGCAAGCACTTTTCATGCCAGTCATGGCGGTCGCTGAAGGAACTTCGATCGTCGAAGAAACCATTTACGAAAACCGTTTCATGCACGCAGCAGAGCTCAGACGCATGGGCGCCGACGTCGTGATCAAAGGCAATGCTGCCGTGATCAAGGGAGTCGACAAACTCATGGGTGCTGAAGTGAAAGCGAGCGACTTGAGAGCTGGAGCAGCACTCATCGTCGCGGGACTCGGCGCTGAAGGTATCACCGAAGTTACCGGACTACGCCACCTGGACCGCGGTTACGACCGTCTCGAAGAAAAGCTCCGTTCACTCGGTGCTGAAATCTGGCGTCGCTAAAAGTTTGCCGAGTGCACTGAACTCGACACCTGATAAAAGAAACGGCAGGGGCGACTCTGCCGTTTTTGTTTGGCTTAATAATAGAGTTCGCAACACTCCATTGCTTATAGGCGCACGCCTTGTAAAATTGGTAGACTCAGAAGCGTTCTATTGACATGCGCCGTAGATCGGCAGCGGTTCGCAATCGAGCGTTGCTCTGAGCACCAAGGGAGACCGTAATCAAATGCTCGTGATGAAATTCGGCGGCACTTCAGTCGGGTCGCCAGAGCGCTTTCTAACGATTGTCGATATTGTTCGTAAAACATCGAAGGAACACGGCGCACCAGTCGTTGTTGTTTCGGCAATGTCAGGCGTCACCGATTTGCTCATCAAAGCTGCGCAAGAAGCAAAGGATAGAAACCTCGACGCCGCACTCGATGTGCTCGACAAAATTCACGAGAAGCACAAAGACACGATCTACACGCTGTTTCAACAAGCTTCAATTGTTGATGAACTAGTTGAGGATTTAGAGAGTCATTTGAACAAACTCGACATCATTTTGCGTGGTGTCAGCTATTTAGGTGAACTAACAAAGCGCTCTCTCGACGCGATTTCATGCTTCGGAGAATTGCTCTCCAGCTTGATCTTAGCGACTCTTCTCGAGAAGGAAGGGATCGAATCAAAATGGATCGACGCTCGTTCGTTTTTAATTACCGACAATACTTTCGGAAAAGCGGTTCCACTTTGGGAAACTACGACAGCGAAGGCGCAGGGAACGATCCTTCCGGAACTGGCTGACGATCGGGTTGTCGTCACACAGGGCTTCATCGGCAGCACCTCCAATGGTATCACTACAACATTGGGTCGTGGTGGTTCGGATTACAGCGCGGCCATCATTGGTGTCGCCTGCGAAGCTGAAGAGATTCAAATTTGGACTGACGTAGATGGCATGATGACTGCCGATCCGCGAGTTGTGCCCGACGCAAAGGTATTATCTACGGTATCATTCCAAGCCGCTTCCGAACTCGCTTACTTCGGTGCGAAAGTTCTTCACCCGCTGACAATTAAACCGGCAGTCGAGAAAAATATTCCGGTGCGAATTCTCAACACGCTAAAAACGGATGCACGCGGAACAGTAATTTCCGATGACGATGATGACGATCAACCGATTTACGCAATCGCTTCGAAGAAGAGCATTACAGCCCTATTTTTCAACTCGCTCAACATGCTCATGTCGCATGGTTTCTTGGCAAAACTGTTTTCCGTATTCGACAAATATCGAACTCCAATTGACTTGATCGCAACATCAGAGGTGTCCGTTTCAGTCACCATAGACAATACCGAAAACATCGAATCGATCATGGAAAACCTCTATGACCTCTGCGATGTCCGCATGATGCAAGACGTGGCAATTGTCTCGGTTGTCGGAACCCACTTCCGCGCCAAGAGCGGCATCGCAGGTAAGGTTTTTGACTGCCTGAAAGACATCAACATCATCATGATCTCGGGAGGAGCTTCCGACATCACGCTCAGTTTCGTTGTTTCAAACGAAGATGCAGATAGAGCAGTTAAGAAACTGCACGATCACCTTTTTCAAAAAGTGAATTAGAATCACCGAAAAGCTCGTTAAACCCAAGACCACTGCATAGCAGATGGCACGCAGATATTCGACTTAATGAACGTCTTTTCCAGTGGCTCACAATCGAGTTCCGAACGCTTCAAGCTATCGATCGCAGATTTACGTGAGATGTAGCCAAGGCGCCAGAGCGACTGACAGCGCAGTGCCTTAAACAGAGTAACCTCTCGGATCAATCCGGCATCAAGCAGCTTCTTGCCAATCTTTATTGCACTGCGCTGATCTTGATTAGTCAGAGCATCAATCCGCCAGCGAGCGACCAGTCCAGCGTCAACCAAAAGATCACCAAGCAGCAGTGGTTCTTGAGCCGGGCGGGTGACTTGCGCTCGCATCACCGCCTCATAGACTGACGCACCACAGGCGGTGACCATTCGCAAGACCTGAGCAGCTTCGTAAGGTTTAAGCGTCTCGGAAGAGACGACACTCAAGAGGTATTCAGCGCTTTTCAGGTATGGCTCTACCACTAAACCTTGCTCTAACGCTACTTGACCAAAAGATTTCCTTTTGAGAATTGAGAGTTCCGAACATTCCAGGAAGTCGTCCTCAGACAAGACACCTGACATAAGCAATAAGTCAGAGAGACACATCGAGTAGTTCGATGGTTGCTTGAACTTGCCCATCTCAAATAGCGCTTGATTAAGAGTAATATCCTCCATAAAAGCAAATTTTAGCGCCCCGATGATTTCATCTTCGGTGTGCGATTTTGCTCGAAGCAAA
The DNA here is from genome assembly GCA_964600935.1 of uncultured Candidatus Obscuribacterales bacterium. GTDB lineage: Bacteria > Cyanobacteriota > Vampirovibrionia > Obscuribacterales > Obscuribacteraceae > JADYXR01. The sequence goes on along the minus strand of CAZRMH010000073.1, from coordinate 10,346 downwards.
ATCCGTCCCTCAATGCACGACGCTAGCATGGTTGACGTAATTGCTTGATTGAGTCGCAGTGCGCGCCCAGTTAACAGACCTGTTTGGGTGGCCGTATCGACAGCTTTACCGAGTTGCTCGCGCGTAATAATGCCGGCTTCCAGCATGAGACTGGTAAGCTCATTAGTTAGCGTGAAAACCGTTTTGGTAGCCCGGTGCAGCACTCTCAGACGCCTGCGCGCCTCGTCAAAGGAAATTTGGTCCTGGTTAGCCAGACGCAGCGCATTGATGGCTGCACTGAGAGTCATTTGACCTGAGAGGACCAACTCTCTGGCAGCCATGGCTCTGGATAGTCCGCCAACTGTCGCCTTGCCAGACTTCCGAATCGCCTCTTCAATCGTGATGTTCAGTCGTTTCGCATCGGAAAGGCATTGTCGGATAGTCTTTAAATCGGAGACGTTCGAATTCGCAATTAAGGCCTCAATCGGGTCTTCGCATACTTGTGCTGCCATGTTTACACCTATTCGATTCTGCCCAGGATTTCGCCATAATCGATGGCTTTACTACCACCATTAAAGCAGCTACTACCCATCAGGACATCCCTTAACTGGTTGATCATCTCGCTGTGTGAAGGATGACTGACTCGGCCTAAAGGATGAGTCGACTAAGCAGTTTCCGATTCATAGGTAGCCGAACAGTTTGGCGTTTCCCAGAGCACTACGCTTGATACTGGATATCCGCCACCGGCAGCATAATCGTAAATATATCGAGCGATATTCTCAGCGGTAGGATTTGTCTCAAAAAGCTTTATAGGGTCGCCCTGCTCAATCAACAATGGCGCATAAGGATCGTCCTTATGGAGAATCATTCGATGATCCAGCTCAGCGTCTATCCAGGGCGAAATAAAACTCTTTATGTCCGAAAAATCAGCGACCATGCCGAGTCGATCGAGTTCTGGTGAAGTCAAAGTTATGACAGCGATACCGTTGTGTCCATGAAGGTTTTTACACTTGCCTTCATAGTTAAGCAAACGATGCCCGTAACAAAACGCTATTTCTCTGCTGATTTTATACATAAGCCCGACATGATACCACGGGAAAATCTTTCACCGCTCCCCCATAGAACTCCGAGGAGAGACTACGCAACAGCTTCCCGAAATCTCATTGCTTCGGCAAGATCCGTCTTTAAAATATCCTCGTGTTGGTTTAGATCCGCAATGGTCCGCGCCAAGCGAAGGGTTCTATCGTAGGCGCGAGCTGACAGACCGTTCTGCGACACGACCTGAGCAAGAAACAAACGCAAATCATCAGAAATATAGCAGTGCTTGCGCAGCATTTTACTGGACATCTGTCCGTTGAAGGCAAACTTTATGTGCTTGTCACTGTTTGATTGCTCGCCAAGGACATTTCTCGCCATCTGAATATCAACGGCACGCAGAACACGCCGCCTCATATCTTCAGATGTAGTGGCAAACGTATCCTCCATCAAATCTTGCTCGGAGAGACGTCTCACGGCGACTTGAATGTCGATTCGGTCGAGCAAAGGTCCAGATAACCTCGACCAATACCTGTCAGCTTGACCGGGCGTACAGACGCAGTATTTGACGGTGTCTCCACGATAACCGCAGGGACAGGGATTACACGCACCAATGAAAAGAAACGACGCGGGATATGTCAGAGCATGCAGAGCCCTGCTTATAGTTACCTTTTGCGATTCAAGCGGTTGTCTCAAATTATCCAGATGACTGCGAGAAAACTCAGTTAATTCGTCCAGGAAGAGCACACCGAGATGACTCAAAGAAATCTCACCGGGTCGCGGCGACTTGCCTCCACCTACCAATCCAGCTATGGAAGAACTGTGATGTGGTGCTCTGAATGGGCGACTCTTTACTAAACCCTGCCCCGAAGTCAGTAACCCGGCGACCGAATAGAGCTTGGTGAGCTCAATTGCTTCTTCGAATTCGAGCGGTGGCATAATCGACGGCATTCGTTCCGCCAACATCGATTTTCCTGAGCCTGGCGGACCGATCATTAGAACATTGTGTCGTCCAGCCGCAGCAATTTCCAAAGCACGCTTGGCATTTCGTTGCCCTTTAACATCACCGAAGTTTAATAGTGGTATCGCATTTGATGCTTCACGAATAAAGCCTTCTTTCAAATTACCGTCGAAGACCGCGCCATTTTGCAAGGCCTCGGTGATCAACACAGCTTGATGCAGGTGACTGACCGGATACACCTTGAGACCTTCTACCAGAGCAGCCTCTTCAGCATTAGCATCAGGGACGATTATTCCTTCAGCGCCCTGCTGCCGACAAGACATGGCTAGCGGCAGTACGCCTGGAACGGCTCGAACCGCCCCATCCAGACCGAGTTCTCCTATCATCCAAAGTTTTCCAAGATTATAAATCGGGATTAGCCCGCATGAGGCCAAAATGCCTATGGCAATTGGCAGATCATAAGAAGGTCCTTCTTTCTTAGTATCCGCCGGAGCGAGATTGACAATCCACTTCTTGGCCGGCGGCAGAAAAAATCCACAGGCTTTTATCGCAGAACGAACTCTTTCCTGCGACTCCTTAACAGCCGCGTCCGGGAGCCCGACCACCTGAATCTGCCCGATGCCACCACAACAATCAACCTCGACCTCCAATTTATAAGATTCTACGCCGAGCAAACCACCGGACAAGACGCGCGAAAACATAAGCATTCCTCCAGTCGACACAGCCCTCTACTGTTAATAACGGTGGGAGCAACAAAAAAGTTCAATTATTCGAACACAAATTTCATTGAGAATACTATCACTCAACTTGAGGAAAGCCGCATCTTAGCCTCGTTCTAAGACGGTCTTGGCAAATCGCCAAGGAATGTCCAAGGGATAAAAAATGTCGGCAATCACGCAAGTCACTGAAATCAACAAACGCCGCTTCGCACACAACCCCTCGCTAAAATCGATAGTTAGCAAACCCAATGGAAAACATTCAAAAAAGTTGAAAAGAATCAAATTATGAATCGTTGGACAAACGCAGAAGAACTACATGACGGCGATACGATCGACTGCGCGGTCAATAATTTCCTGACGCTGCTTAGCCCCCAACTGCTTGTGTAGCTGTGAAAGAATTTCTCGCAATTGAGAGCTTTCGCCGGGGTCTTTTGCAATCTCGCGAAGCATCTCGCGGTCGATTTCGCCGGTCTGCGGATTGCGGAACAACTCCGTCCATCTCGCCAACCTGACGTCATCAGCCTTCTGACTTTTAGCAAGCCCTTCCACAACATCCGACATTTTACGAATAACACTATCGGTTACGACGCGCTCGATGTCTTCCGGAGTCTTAGCAGCCCGTAGTGCTGCTAAGTCAGCATTGCTCGGGGACACTCCCATGCGGTCGAAACTTCTCTGAGCTGCGATCAAGCTACGATCAGTCGGCAGTTCTAGACCCGGATTCGCGGAGGAGAGCTGCTGTCTTAGCGACATAATTCCTTTCGCTTCCACGTCGGTTACGCTTGGATCGACAGTACGCAATTTGGCCACGTTTTCGTTGGCAACCCGCGCTATTTGTTCGGCTTCCAGACGACGAGCTTCTTGTTCGACAAAACGCAATCCACCACTTCCGTTTTGCGAACTTTGTAATCTCTGGCGCAGAAGTGATGTATTGCCGTTGCCCACGCCGTTATCTGCTTGTGAAATAAACTCTTTCATACGCGCGACCTGGGCCTTTATGGCTTCGAGATCGCCGGCAGCAGGGGTATCTCCGAGCGATGGAAAATGAATAGTGCTCGAGGGATTAAGCTCGGCGAACGTGCCCGGTTTAATAGCCCAAGCGCTGAATTGAGGGTCCTGAGTCAATCTCAACAGATGCTCTTCTACCGCACCTGGTCTTGGTTTGGCTGAATCAACCAGTCTACCGGAGCGTTCGTTATACAAACTGCGATTATTGAAATTAATTCCCGGATCACGTCCTTCAATGTGAGTAGCCCAACGAGTTTGTTCGCCTATGTCGTAATTTTTCAAATCAACCGGCAAAATTCTTCCATCTTTGATGTTCACTAATGCACCATCAAGACCAGCATGGTCTGCGGTCGAGCCCTTCGCTCCAGGAATGAAAACCCATTCGCGCAGTTTCGGATTACTAGAGGTCGCGATGGCATCCATGATTTCTCTCTGCATCGCGTACTCATATCTGGTACCAGCGACGGAGTCAACCCCAGGTGCTTTAAAGTGTTCAACAGCACCTTTCATCTGATCGCGATAAAACGCTAATGTCTGCGGTTCCGCGCTGCGAAGAGCTTCCATCGGAATAGTGACATTCCTATTTCGCGCGGCCATAAGAAGCACGTCAGCGTATGTTTTCGCCTGAGTTGGATTAGTCGCCTTCTCAGTGATGAAGCGTAAATTGTCAGTCACCCACTTAACATCATTGAGCGCCTGCTCTCTGATAGCGGGGTTCTCGGCGAAATTTGAAACCGTGCCGTGAACCATCCGGGTGATCGAATTCATTTGCTCGTTAGTGAGCAGTCCACGATCGACCGCGGTCTGAAGTGCATCTCTGCGACCGAATTTGTAGAGTTCTTGAATGGTTTCTTTCGAACCAGGAATTTCGGCGAACGCTTCGTTCAGCTTGATTGGCAGGGAATCTCTTTTAAACGAACTGATGATCGCAGCGGTGGCAGCTTCCGGCTCAGCCACGCCTCTTTTACGTAACTGCGTTGTTAACTGATCCTCCAACGCGAGCCGTCCTCGTTCGCCGCTTCTCAAATAATGCTGAAAGCCGTCATCAACGGATCGAATCAAGGACTTAGTGGCATCAGCACCAAGATGGGCTTCCACAGCACCTGCGACAGATTTCTCGAATATGCCTTTGAAGGCACTGGCCCGGCCCAGACTAGCACCATCAACGACACCAAGTATGGCAGCTTGAGTGACGTCAGATTGAGTCAAACCACCTTTGATCAGGTGTTCACTGGAGCCACGAGCGACAACCGCAGTCGCTGTGGTCAAAGCAAGCCGGACCAGCGTAGCGCCAACCGGTAACGCGCCACCAGCAGTGGTGACGGCCAGCATAATTTTCTCAGAGAGATCACGAGCATATTGATCTTTGGCTTCGCCGTTTTCCTTTAAGGCTTGAACATAATTTTGAAACGCTTTATCAATGTCCTGCGCTGCTTGCTCACGTTTCTCGGGTGGCAATCGGTCAATTAATTGCGACTGGAAGCGGTTTTGAGTCTCACCGATTGAAATTTCCGCAGCTGCAGTATGACCGTACAAACCACGTCCGCTGTCCCGCACAGCATCGCGGAAGGAGCGTTCGAGATCGCCGCGCGACATTGGCAAGCTCAATTCAACCTGGCGTCGTTGATTCTCATCAGCGTTCTTGCTTAGATCATCGACGAGAAAACGATTGTAGCGACCGGCATAATCATTGAGTTGCCCGAGTCGATCTTTCGGCGACAGTTTGGCAAACCCATCGATTAAACGCTGCTCGTCGATACTAGCACCGAGCGATTTCGCGCGAATCTGATCGGCGAGTGTAAATTCTTGATTGGGGTTGCGGAGCACAGCAAGAGCAACTTCACGCTGCTCGGGGGATAAACCCTGAAAGGTTTTTTCCAAGAATTTTTTTGCTTCCGGGTCATTACTTCGTGCCCTCTCACTGGCTGAGAGAATCTGTTCGCGCTGATCCTTCGGAATCAATTTCATACCGTCGAAGTAACTCGCTTGATCAATCGTGTTCCAGAACAAACCCTTCTGGGTGTTCATAGCAAGCAGATTCTCGGCATTAATTCCGCGCCCTTCGAGAACTGACTTGCCGTATTTGTCAAAATCTTCACCAAAAGCGAATTTCGCAGCCTTCTCCATACCCGGATTCTGACGCATTTGCTCTGGTTGCTTGAGGATTGATTCGGCGATCGATTGACGGGAAGTCTTATTTAACGACGCGAGAAAAACCTGCTCTACAGGTCCCGGCAGAACATCTTGACCAGCTTTGAGTTTAGCGAGCATTTCTTTGGCTACTTCACGAGCACCGGACGGAAGGATTTCAGTGCGAGCGTTCAGCATACGACGCTGTTCACCGGAGAGCGCAGCGTAGTCTTCTGGCTTCGCATGCATGAGCGCGTCAAAAGTAAAACTCTGGCCGCGCGGAACAAACGGCTCTTGCCTATCGAAACGAATGGCGTCCTCTGACGCTTCAGCAAGCGTCGGACGACGAGCCGCTACCGATGCTTCCGGCGGCAGATTTCCCGGAAAGATTTTTGCCAGTTGTTCGCGTCCGGCTTCAGCTTCGATGCCACTAAATATAGTGCGGGAGTATGCGGTGCTATTGTCAGTTCCCGGCGGACCACCGAGCATGTCCCACACTTGTTTGCTGTAAGCAGGATCTTTCATGAGAGTTTGATCACGCTCAGTAAAATTAGTAATCGCATCGATTACATTCAAACGTCCGGCAGCGCTCGCCACGCGACCGATCAACGTCTGCTCTCCGTGTGCAGCAATGTCTTCCCAATTGGTCACCACTCTCTGCCTGTTGGACTCAAACCAGCGAGAAGGGGAAGTAATTCGTTCCGACGCTCGACCAAGAGCTTCGTGAACACGCTGATAATACTTCAAAGATTCGGTTTCCTTCGCGTCAGCGCCTTCCGTTTTGCCGGACTGCACCAGGCGTTGTCCACTTTCGAACATACCGCGTTGCTCTGGCGTCATCATGCGCAAAACGAGCTCCACGCCTTTATCGTTGTCCGCTATATTGCTTCGCTGAAGGTCGATAAAGGTAGCAGTATCGAGGCGTCCAGTCTTGGCGTAATCGAGCGCTTGCTTGAACTGATCGTTGTTTCCGAAAACCTGCTGTAAGCGGGCTTCGCCCTCGCCACTGGTGCCCATGAATTGCGCACGTGCCTGTTTAACTGAATCCGAATCTCCCGAAAAAGCTTCCTTGACCATCAACAATTTCTGTTCGCCCGAGACTTTTGAATTTAGCGCGATGTCAGCAACTTCACGAATTTGTTCGGAACTCAAATTGTTTCCGTTCTTGGCATAGATAGTGGCAATCCGACGTGAGGGCTCAGACATCTTACTTGCCGCTAGAGTTTGTTCGAGATTCTTTCCAGTCGTGTCCTGTAACTCCTGGCTCAGAGTCTGGCGTGCGCTGTCACTCATTCCTCTGAGATTCAAACGAATATTGTGTTCGACCAAAGCGCGTTCAGTGCTTTCGGAACCTAAGCGCGAAAGGCTGGTGAGGTTACCTTGCAACCATCCAGCTTGCCGCGCCTCCTCTTGCGGGTTGAGCAAGCTGATAGCTGCATCCATTTTTCGAGCCTTGAGCTCGCGACGCAGATCAGTTTTCGTAGTCTCGTTGTAGAGTTTTTCGAATTGTTGCTTGTTTTCAGATGGTATCGCCCGCAGTGTGGCATCGACTTTTTGAGGATCGTTCAAATTTTGACGCACAGACTGAACTGCGGCGGAAAGAGTTTCAGGGCTCATCGAGGTCGCATCGGGTTTAACCGCCGGACGGTCGCCGGGCTTTGCCTCTATGGTTTCTGCTACTCTTTCAGTGACAGGAATTAACGGCTCATTTTGAAGTTCCGGTGGGGCGAGGTAGCCACCATTCATTCGTCGTATCGTCGCTTCGGTGATCTGACCGGTTATTAAGCCAGGCTTGCTTCCAGTTTCGAAACGCAAGCCTTCAGCCGTCGCGTCCGGCTTTCCTTCTTGGTCGGAATGCTGCCACTTGCCATTCTGAAACTGCCATTTGGAACCATCCGGAAGCTCGATGCCATTCAGTTTTCCTCCTTGCCAGTCAAACTTCGTGGAACCGCCCTCATTCTGCAACTCCTGCGGCAGATTATTCGAATAGTCGACTTTGGCACCGTCGCCGAATGACACCGAATGTTCGGTCAGACTGCGCATGTCCATATCGACGACAAAGTTTGCATTTTCGGTTTGAGTAGTATTTATAGACTGAGCAATCTCAAACGATGTGGCTTGCTGCGTCACGGAAGCTTCCTGCTGAAAAGATTCCCTAGCTTCGATATGCGCTGGGACCGGCGCATCGTCAGCACGGTCGGGGCTGACTAGCTCCTTGGCATTTGCCGGTTTTGCAATCTGGTCTTCTGACATTTTTGAAGACATCCAATAACTTTCCAAAACGGAAAACGGCGTCGTGAAAACCGATTTGGCTTGGTCCGTTTGGTAAGTCGATTAGTAAGTTCGTGCAGCAAAATCAGAATAGCCGACCAAAATCACAGCATCGTGACCGAAACGATGCCTATTTGGTCAATTTAAACATTGAAACTAGAGATTCGACCCTGGTGGAGCACTGATCTTTTGGTACAGATTTCGCGCAGCGTTGTTCTTCGGATCAAGCTCTAAAACTTGCTTGAGTTCGGCAATCGCTTCATCGCGATTACCTTGATTGGTAAGTGCGATAGCCAGTGACAGACGGGCATCAACGTTGTTGGAATTAAGGGCGAGCGCATTGCGCTCTTCTTCGATTTGTCCTTCCACATCGCCTTTTATCGCGAGTGCCTGAGCCAATCTGTGATGACTTAGATCATGCGAATCATCAAGCGTAATTGCTTGTTGAAACGCGGTGATAGCCGTGTCTATGTCGCCGCGACCAAGCGAAGCTTCGCCGAGGGTGCGCCATCCAATCGGATCTGTCGGGTCGAGCTCCGTCGCTAACTTTGCTTCGGTGAATGCCTCGTCAAAACGTTGCTTGGCATTAAGAGCTTTCCCGAGAACATAGTGAGCGATTGCGTTTTTGTTATCAGTCGAGATTGCCTCTTGAAGCATCGGAATCGCTTCATCGTATTTGCCGAGTTCATTGAGAATAACGCCGAGGTTGTTTTTCGCAGTCGGGTTCTTCGGATCCTTTTCCAGGGCTTTTCTGTAAGAGACTTCAGCCTTCTGATACTCACCCTTCTTGAAATACTCGTTGCCTTCCAGCAGATGTTCGGTTGAGGTTTTAAACTCTCCAAAGGATCCGCTCCCAGCGCCACCCGAGCTACAGGACGCCAGAAGAAAAACCGCTAATCCTAGGCTCAACGCACGACCAACAGACAGCGCGGACCGTCTGATCGATTTCGTTTTCGCTTTTGGGTTACCCTCAACCATGGATCTATCAAGTGTCCGTTTGACTGTTTAAGCAGGCCGCGTTGGAACGGCTAACATCCCAACTGTTGGCATTCTAGCATGAGCCCTACAGTTTCCAGACTGGTGAAAAACCTACTTTCGGTAGAGCCACAGCCCTGGAAACTGAACTTCGAACCGCCGTTATTTAGCAGGTTGAACTACGCGTTCAGGTGGTTTCTCCATCTTAATCCGTAATTCCTTAAGTTGCTCATCTGGCGCCGCAGATGGTGCATCGGTCAGCAGGCAACCTCCCGATTGTGTTTTTGGAAAGGCAATCACGTCACGAATGGATTTGCATCCGGCAAGAAGCATAACCAGCCGATCGAGACCGAGTGCGATTCCACCATGAGGAGGTGCCCCCGAGTCCAGAGCATCGAGAAGGAAACCGAATTTCTCTTTGGCAGTTTCTTCGCTCAAGCCAATTTTCGAAAAGACGCGCGATTGAACATCTTTCGAGTGGATCCGGATCGAGCCGCCACCGATTTCGCAGCCATTGTACACAACGTCGTAAGCACGCGCCCGAGCCAATTCAGGCTGTGTTTCCAGGTGCTCAAGATCTTCCAAACGGGGACTCGTAAATGGATGGTGGACGGCTTCCAGACGATGTTCGTCTTCGTTGTACTCAAACAACGGGAAGTCGACAACCCAGAGCAACTCATGTTTGTTCTCGTCGATAAGATTGAGGTCCTCAGCCAATTTCAGGCGTAAACGACCGAGCGCATTGGTGACCACTTTGTAGGTATCTGCAACGAGCAAAACGATGTCGCCGTCCTCTGCGCCTGCCAACTCCTTCATCTTCTGAATCTCTTCAGGCTTGAAGAATTTCTCGATACCGGATGACTTAACGCCATCAGCTTTGAAGGACAGCCAGGCAAGCGCCTTCGCGCCAAATGCCTTTCCTTGTTCTTGCCAGTTATCGAGATCTTTGCGCGATGATTTTTCAGCGAGACCTTTGAGACAGAGCGCTTTTAAAACGCCACCATCGTCGACGGCTTGTTTAAACGCGCGGAACTCGCAGTTCTTGGCGACTTCGGAGAGATCCTTAATTTCTAAACCAAATCGCAGATCCGGCTTATCGCTGCCGAAACGGTCCATCACTTCTTTGTACGTCAGGCGAGGGAAGGGCAACTGCAATTCAATATTTGCTTCTTTGAAAGCCTGCTTGAGAAGACCCTCGGCGATTTCGAAGATGTCTTCTTCGTCGGCAAAAGACATTTCAATGTCCACCTGCGTAAACTCCGGCTGCC
>CAZRMH010000072.1:6338-24648 GCA_964600935.1 uncultured Candidatus Obscuribacterales bacterium | reverse complement strand
GAAGCGCGCAGGGAAGCGCAGGAGGCGCAGGCGGAGCGGGTTTCACTGCAATCGGCGGCTCGAGATTCATCCTCAGTTTTCCGGTGGACTCCTTCGGATAAGAGGATTCTCGTTGTAGCTATAGCGGACGTATATATGACCAGCACAAACCAGCAAAAAATAATGCTCGTCGACGATGATGCCACCATCATCGAGACGCTGGCGTACAACTTGAAGCGCCACGGATTCGAAGCCGTTTCATTCAGTCGAGGCATGGAGGCGCTCTCCGGACTCGATGATGCCAACCCGTGTTTGATTGTTCTCGATTGGATGCTGCCTGATGTGACCGGACCGGAAGTGGTGAAGTTGATTCGCGAACGAGCCTGCGAAGTTCCCGTTCTCATGCTGACAGGTCGCTCCAGTCCCCACGATATCGCGCATGGACTGTCGTCCGGCGCTGACGATTATCTTGCTAAACCATTCAGCACAATTGAATTCATGGCGCGCGTGCAGGCGCTTTTGCGCAGAACAAAAAAAGGCAAAGAACTACCCGACAGCAAGATCACGATCGGTCAATTAATGCTCGATGAAGGCGCTCGCAGAGTCACTTTCAAAGGACAGCCCGTCGATCTTTCACCAAAAGAATTTTCACTGCTCAAAGTTCTCATGTCGAATGCGGACAAAACATTAAGCACTGATGTTCTGTTGAACAAAGTTTGGGGAGCCGATTATCAAGGCGATGTCAAAACCGTCGCTGTACACATGCGCTGGCTCAGACAAAAGCTCGAAGAGGATCCGAAAAATCCGACACTTTTGGAAACCGTTCATCGCTCCGGTTATCGACTGAACTCAGTTGAACGAGTAGCAGAACACGGTCAAGAACATGGAAAGACGCACTGATAGATGCATAAAACAACCGAGAGATCAGCGACTGATCTCGGTCGATACGAGATCGAAAAAAGGGGAACGAATCGTGAAAACTGAAGAACTGACTTTATTGAAAGAGGATGTTCTCGCTATGGGACGGGCTGTCGAAGCCACGGTCCAGGAGTTGACTCGGATGTTGAAAAAAGATCCGTCAGCGAGTTTCTCACGAGTCGAAGCCGGTGAGGTTGAAATCAATCGACAGTGTATGGAGATTGAAGAACGCTGTTTGGAACTGCTGGTCGAACGTGACCCAATGAACGAAAAAACGATTCGCAGTTTGGTCAGCACCATACTGATTGCGACAAAATTGGAACGCATGGCCGACCATGCGATTCGTGTAGCCAAGGTCGCCGACTGGGCAAGGGAAGAAGAGATTGACGTCCCCGAAGAGTTAATTGAGTTATCACAAGCCGTGGTTCGCATGATTCAGGAAACGCTTCTGGTCTTCCTCACTGATTCGGAGGAGAAGGCACTGGAAGTGGTGCACCAAGACAGCACCGTCGATTATCTGCACGATGTTCTTTCCAAACGACTGCTCTCGGATCTGGGCGGTCAAGATACACAGCAAGCACAAATGCGAGCCCAGTTTTTATTCTGCACGAGGTTTCTAGAACGCATGGGCGACGCTTGCGCGTCCATCGCCAAGCGCGTTTACTTCATCGTCACTGGTAAGAGATTAAAACCAGTCGCATCGAAAGTCGGCAAGGGAGGAGAGTGACAGTGTCACCAGTGATGGTACTGGCAGGAGACGAAGACTTCCTGCTCTATCGCCGACTCACCAAGCTGAAAGATCAGCTTCTCGATCCGGCCTGGGCATCATTCAATTACCTCTGCATCGATTATCCATCGGTCACGGATGTACTCGATAATGCGCTTACCATGCCGTTCGGTCCAGGCAACAAAGTTATTGTCTTCGATAAATGTGGTTTCTTCACACGAAAAACTTCCGGCAAAAAGGACAAAGACACAGGAGCGGTCACGCAGAAGCAACTGGACAGTCTCGATGATGCCCTGGCATCGGTTGGACCAAATACTCATTTGATATTTGCCTGTCCATTCAACTGGGACGAGAATCTCAAGCTCTCTAAAATCGTTGCAAAACACGCCCAGTTAGAGCCTTTTACAAAACCGAAATTCTACGTTGGCTCGGGAAACGGACAGCTTGAAACCTGGGTTCGCAAAGAAGCGAAATCTCTGGGTGCCACCATAGATGATGACGCGGTTACCTATCTTCTGGATGGAACCGAGGCAAATCTCAGACAGATTTATCAAGAACTCGAGAAGGCGGCCACCTTTATTTTGCCAAAGACCCACATCACACTGAAAGTTATAGAGGAACTGAGTCCGCACCAGTCGCACGTTTTCACCCTGCTCGATTGCTGGCTCGAAGGTCGTTCTGACGAGGCGCTGGAAAGCGTGGCAGAATTGCTTTCACGCCAGGCTCCAATTCCAGTGATATCTACGATACAAACTTTCTTGCAAAAGTGGATTTCTATGAAATGCATTTGCGATCAAGTGACCGCGAAGTTGCCCTACAATCCTGGCGTTCAACGCCGCGAGATTCCGTTTCCCGACCTGCTGAAAAAAGTTTCCGCCGAGATGGGAGTAAAACATTTCTTGATCGAGCGCGACTTGAAGAAGATAAAAAATCATAGTTCCGAGTTCTTGATCAAGAAGCGACGTCAGCTGACGCACTACGAACGGTTAGTAAAATCAGGTCAACTGAACGGGAAGAACGCACTAGAACTGTTCATTGCCAGCTGAATCACATACAAAATATTTGAGAGGATAAAATGCCCGATACCCAATATGTGCTCGATGACATGACGGTCAAAGATACCTGGCGCATTTTTAGAATGATGGCAGAACTGGTAGAAGGCTTCGAAGAACTGTCGAAAATCGGACCAGCCGTTTCAATGTTCGGAACAGCACGCTGCAAACCTTCCGACCCGGAGTACCTGCTTGCCGAAACAATAGCAAGAAAACTTGCAGAGAGGGGCTTTGCCGTGATCACCGGTGGTGGACCGGGCGTCATGGAAGGCGGCAACAAAGGCGCCATCGCGGCCGGTGGCACATCGGTAGGTTTAAACATCCAACTGCCAAGAGAACAAGCACCCAACCCGTACCAGACAGTGAGCGTCGATTTCCGCTATTTCTTCGTTCGCAAATTGATGTTCGTAAAATACGCCTGCGCGTTCATCATACTGCCAGGAGGATATGGCAGCCTGGATGAATTGTTCGAAGCCCTCACTCTGATTCAAACAGCTCGGATCAAACGATTTCCACTGTTTCTCGTCGACTCGACGTTTTGGAATCCAATGCTGGAATGGCTCAAAGCTTATCCAATGAAACGAGGCTTCTTCACTCAGGAAGAACTCGATCTGATAACGGTTGTTGATGATCCAGACGAGTTAGTCGAACAGATCGTCTGGTGCGAAGAAGAGAAATGCTATCTCACACCGCAAGGTCTGATGTCACACCCCAGTCGTCAACAATCCGCCACGGATGCAACACCGCCTGTAGTGGTCGGAGGGGAGGAGGAAGGACTGTCGACGCCCCAGCACCTCGACTCTGAAGACGCCACTAAATAAATGATCGAGATTGATGGCAGCTTTGGTGAAGGCGGCGGTCAAATTGTCCGCTCCAGTCTCGCCCTCTCCATCATCACAGGCAAACCCTTCCAGATCTTCCAGGTGCGCGCTAACCGCCAGAAACCAGGGCTTTTGAATCAGCATCTGACAGCGGTCAACGCGGCAGCCGAAATTTCGTCGGCAAACACTTCAGGTGTGAAACTCGGGTCGTCCGCATTCACGTTCTTCCCTGGTTCCGTCAAGCCCGGAAATTATCGCTTCGACATAGGCACCGCTGGTAGCACCATGCTGGTGTTCCAAACGATTTTGCCGCCGTTGATGCTTGCCGCCGCGCCCAGTTCCATTCTCCTGGAAGGCGGCACCCACAACCCCATGGCGCCTCCGTTCGAGTTTATCAAGAACACTTTTCTGCCTCTACTCGATCGAATGGGCGTAAAAGTCAAAGCCGAGTTGAATGCTTATGGTTTTTATCCCCAAGGTGGTGGTTCACTCAGATTCGAAATCCAACCATCGCCATCTCTCCTTCCGTTAACACTGAATGAACGAGGCGCAGTTCACGCTATTAACGCAAACGCACTTGTCGTCAAGCTTCCCGCAGACATCGGCAACCGTGAGCTGAAAGTTTTAAAATCAGAACTGACACGTCTCGACAACAAGAAAGTCACAGAAATTCAAGAAGGCAGGTCGCCCGGCAACGTCGTTCTCGTAGAAGTGAAAAGCGAATCGTTGACGGAAACTATCACGGCGATTGGTGCCCGCGGAGTGAAAGCAGAACAAGTCGCGCACTCGGCGGCGGAGGAAACCAATCACTATTTAGCCAGCAGCGCTGCTGTAGGAGAACATCTTGCGGACCAGCTGCTGATCCCGATGGCGCTTGCAGGAAAAGGCTCCTTTCTCACATCCGTTTTATCCCCACACACCATCACAAACATCGATGTCATTCAAAAATTTCTCGATGTCTCGATTACGAAAAACAAAATCGCAGAGAATCTATTCAAATTAAGTTTCGATCGTTAGTAAAACCAACCGTCACCGGAGAATCAATTTGATTAAAATAACCGCACTGCTTGCCGTCATTCTTCTCACCACAGTCAGTCCAGTAACGGCAGCCGATTCGTTCAAAAAGATAATCGCAGACGATAAAAGTTCTTACGCACACAAAGTTCTTTTCATAGGCAACAGCATTTTGTTTGTTGGCGAAACCCCAGAAGCATATGCCGATGTGAGTAAGTCGATGGAGCCGAACAAACAGCTGAAGATAACGGAAGTGGCAGGTCCTGGTTTTAAACTTCAAGACCACATCAGGACAGGGATGGCGCTGGATGCAATCAAGAACGAAGGGTCCTGGGACTACGTTATCATCCAACCGCAATCGAATGAATTCACAAGTCGTGTGAGCGACTCTACACTTCAATCATTGAATACTCTTGTCCAAGCCGCGAAGCAAGTCAAAGCAACACCACTGCTATATGAGTGGTTCGCATGTGAGACGACCAACGATTATAAAATCGCGCACCAGAATGTCGTTAACACGGCCAGCCGGCTGGGCATAGGCACACTCCCGGTGCGAACCACGATCGCGTATTTGCTTCAACAAAATCCACGCTTTGCATATCAAGAAGATGGCACCCACTTCAATGATACCGGTGTTTACGTCGCTGTTGCTGTGCTCTACGCCAAACTCACAGGCAAGAATCCAAACAATCTGCCGACCAAAGTGAGACTGGCTAGTGGCAACAGCCTGGACGTGCAGTACGTCGATGCCAGAGCGATTCAGAACATCGCAGCACAGGTCGTTAAGACATTCAAATAGCAAAAAAAAAATTCTTTTCATATTCTGCTTGCCTCACCGTTCGCGAAGAACCAGGGTTTGATACCACTGGAGGTGCTCAACCGAGCGCTGGCAATTCAAGCACTTATCAATGACCGCGCTCTCAGTCAGTTGCGCGGTGTGGCGCAACTGCAAGGAACCGGAAAGGGCGCGGCCGTAAAAATGGAAATTGATCTTCATTGAATTCTTAGCCGCAGAACACATGAGATACGCCTAACCATCGAGCGTCGCAATAACACAAGTTTTGAAAGATTAGTTAACTCAGGAATTAAGGAATCTGGTAAAAAACCAGATTATTTGAGAACTGCTAATACAATGTCGGTTCTGCGCGAGTCATAGACGCGCATGGTTCGAACGGGTGTGAAACGCCGGAGGAGACAGGCTTTGAAGATCGCAGTATGTGTAAAATCCGTACCAGATACAGAAACAAAAATCGCTATTGGAGCTGACAAGACAAACATCGAATTGAATGGTGTTCGTTTTATCACCAGCCCTTTCGACGAGTTCGCCATTGAAGAGGCGATCAAACTCAAAGAAAAGAACGGCGGAGAAACGACGGTCATCTCAGTAGGTGGCAAAGAAGTCACCGATGTATTGAGAGACAGCCTCGCCCGTGGTATCGACAGCGCCATCCATGTTGACGACCCGGATCTGACCTGGCTCGATCCACTCAGCACCGCGAAGGTTCTCGCGGCTGCCATCAAGGATGGTGGCTACGATTTGATCATCTGCGGACAACAAGGCGTCGGCGGTGACAACGGTCAAGTCCCTTCAATCCTTGCAGAACTCCTCGATCTTCCTCAAGTTACGAACATCGTCAAACTTGAAATCGATGGCACAAAGTTCAAAGCAGAGCGTGAAATCGAAGGCGCTCATGAATTCATTGAAGGCTCATTGCCTGCCGTTCTCAGTGCACAAAAAGGTTTGAATGAACCGCGCTATCCTTCCATCAAAGGTGTAATGGCAGCAAGAAGAAAAGAAATCACCGTCAAAACGGCTGAAGCCCTTGGTATCAAAGGACAAGTCGGCGGCGAAAATCGCAAAGTTGTCGTTAAACTCATGACACTTCCTCCTGACAGAGAACAAGGACGCCGCCTCGATGGCGATGTTGATGAACAAGTCAAAACGCTAGTCGGCTTGTTGAGAAGCGAAGCACACGTTCTCTAAACAAAAAATTTTTTCCAAAGCATTCAAAATTTCAGGAGATAGAAAAATGAGTCAAGGAATTCTGGTTTTCATCGAACAACGTAAAGGTCAGATCCGTAAAGCCAGTATCGAAGCGCTCTGCGAAGCTCAAAAACATGAAGCACTTTCCGGTGGCCAAGTCACCGCAGTGATAATCGGTGAGAACATCAAAGGCATCGCTGACGAAGTCGCTAAGCACAAACCAGCAAAGATCGTCTTGATCGACGGTCCCGAATTCGCTGAATACTCGGCCGAAGGCTACACCGCAGCCCTGACGGAAGCCGTCAAAAAGCTCAGTCCGAAATATGTTTTTGCCGCACAAACTTCAATGGCGAAAGATTTCCTCCCCCGCGCTGCCGCTCGTTGTGATGCACCGGTTATCTCGGACGTCATGAGCTTCATTGTTGATGGAGACAAACTTGGTCCGGTTCGTCCGATGTACTCGGGCAAATGCTACGGTCAGTATGAAATCAACAGCCCTCTTGCTTTCATCACAGTCAGACCGAACGTATTCGCAATCGGCACTGAAGACGCTGGCTTCAAGCCAGAGATCGAAGAGCTCTCAGTCAAACCAGAAAACATTCGCGCTAAAGTTGTGGAAACACACAAAGCCGAAGGTCAGAAGATTGAGTTGAGCGAAGCTTCAATCATCGTCGCTGGTGGACGCGGTATCAAAGGTCCGGAGAACTGGGGTGTGCTGCAAGATCTCTGCGACGCACTCGGAGCCGCTCTGGCAGCATCGCGCGCCGTCGTCGACATGGGCTGGATCGATCACCAACATCAAGTCGGACAAACCGGCAAAGTTGTCAGTCCTCAACTCTACATCGCCTGCGGAATTTCCGGAGCAATCCAACACCTTGCTGGCATGTCATCCTCCAAAATTATTGTTGCAATCAACAAAGATCCTGAAGCTCCAATCTTCAAGCATGCAACTTACGGTGTAGTTGGCGATTTGATGGAAGTGGTGCCTAAGCTGACTGCCGAAGTCAAAGCGCTAGGAAACAACTAAATCAGCAACAACTTTCTATCGATCAAGTTGTGTCGAGCAGAAATTAAAATCCGGGAGCGCACTTCAAACGGTTTCAAAACCGTTAAAAGGCGCTCCCTTTCTCATTGTCCACAATGGCATCACGAGGTCATGATTGTCTGGTCTTCACCTCGCGCCTTTGCATTTCTGCGCGGCTTCAACCTGGTCGATTAGCTTGAGAGTATCGGTAACCATAATCACGTTAGGACTGTTCGGACGTTCTTTGAGTTTCGAGATGAGCTTGAGCACTTGTTTTACATATGCCCGCGCCTTGACGCAGTCTCCGCCGGCAACGCACATCCTGGCAAGATATTGATTCGCTTCTAAGAGATTTCTCAACTCCTCCTGTCGAAGAAACTCCCACTCCCCATCGCGGGGCGCCATCGCCGCTGATTCTTCGAAGTGCGCCCTCGACTCCTTGTACAATCCGGCCAGGTTCTCTGCAGCTCCGAGGCGATTGAGAATGGTTTGGTATTCACTTGAATCCTTATGATCGCTCAACTGCAAAACTTCTAAAGCCTTGCGATACCACCGAAGGCATTCTGCTTTATTTTGTTGAAAACCGTACAGCAAGCCAAGATCGTTATACAGAGAAGCTTGAGCCACTGGAAATCTAGTCAGGTCAACCCGAAGAAGTTGAGTAGTAAGTTTGATCGCGATATCGAATCGCCGCTCGGCAACAAAAACAACATTACCTTCGCGAGAGACATGAATAACTCTCTCTCCTCTGGTGCTTTGAAATGGTGCATCCAAATAGTTTTGGAGATATAACTGAGCGTCTTTCGGCTGTCCAAGCCGCTCGGAACAAATAAACAACCAGCCATAGATGTCCATTAAAGCCACATCACCAACAACCGGGCGATTTTCAATTAGCTTTAGACTCTCAAGTAGCGCGACTTTTGCATTAGCATAATTGAAGGCCTTGGCATCACTGACAGCGCACTTATAAATCCTAGTAAGCGCAGGATTCTTTGGATAAACCATCGGTGAAGCAATGGTCTCAAGGTTACTCATACTGTCTGATGACGGCTGTGTGATTTTCGAAACCGCTTGAGGAACAGCTGGTGGCACATCAGAATCAACTTTCAGTCGCGAGAAGCCCAGCGCGACTAACCCTAACAAAGCAAGCACAGGCAAGATCCAAAACAGTCGCTTAGGAATTTGATTGCTCGCAGCTGTCTTGACCGGAGAGGTGTACAAAGGATCGAAGTTTAACGAGATCCGGGCAGCCGTAGATTCGTTTTTCGGAATTCGTTTCATCCGCGGTGGTATCGTCACGACATTTTCATCAGCGCCTCGCGAACCACCGAGTAAGCGGCCACTATCGAGAGCCTGAGCTAATTCACTTGCAGACCATTTTCGATCAGCTGCCTTTTTCTCGAGCAGATTCGCCACCATTTCTCTAATTAAAAGTGGAACGCCGGTATCAATGTTTTGTAGTGGCGGCTTCTTCTCACAATGCATGGTAAGCGTCTCTAAAACTGAGTCTCCCTGGAACGGTACTCGTCCTGTCAATGATTGAAACATGATGCAGCCAAGCGAATACATGTCTGATGATGCTGACATGGCGTCACCATTTATTTGTTCGGGACTGGAGTATAACGGACTGCCGATGTACCCACCCGCTTGTGTCAATTCTCCGACCTTCATTTCTTCTTGCAACTTCGCCACACCAAAGTCGACAATCACAGGTCGATAGTTACCGTTTTGCCCCTCGGAAAGCAGGATGTTACTAGCCTTTAGGTCACGATGAATAATGCCCCGACTATGGGCGTGAGCAAGCCCGTCGCAAACTTGCGAAAAAATTTCCACGAATTCAAGAATTGAAAGAAGGCGATGTTCACGCAAATAAACTTCCAGCGTTTGACCTTCAACGAAATCCATTGCCAAATAGGGAGTGCCATCTTCCATCCCGAAATCGTTAACACGCGCGACATTAGGATGAGCTAGCTTACTCAAAGTGCGAGCTTCATTCTGAAATCTCATTACGTCAGTGTCGGAAGACTGACCTTTGAACAATACTTTCAGAGCCATATCCGTATCCAAAAGCATATGGCGCACTTTGTAGACCGCCCCCATGCCACCAGAACCGATACTAGAAATCACTCTGAAATTCTCAAAGACGATCGAGCCCGGAGCAAAAGTCTTTTCTTGTTCGTCTCTCGTTTCTGTCATCGAGGAACGTCTCCCTGAGAGGGATGACCAAGTTTCTTCCTGACTTGAAGCAACAGTTTATTGGCCGGAGGATGAACCGTTGGGCTGTTTGTCGATAAAACTTTGAGCAGTTTTTCTTCGCTCTCCTCGTACTTTGCCATCCTAAATAGCACCACGGCCCAGCTGAAATACATTTGCCCAATTTGAGTTTCATCGACACGCTTTGAAGACTTTGATGCCAATTTTTCTGCGGCTCGCAATCGTGAGATGGCTGTCTTATAGTCATTCAAACTGTAGTAAGTGTGTCCTAACCGAACAAACGTGGCAAACAGAAAAGGATGCACAGGCTTGACCGATTCGTAACCGGCGCGCGCTTTTTCAAGCCAGGTTTTGGCCTTTTGGAAATCGCCCAACAGTAGATAGTCTGTACCGATATTTAGGTCGAGATGCGCGATCCCAAGTTTATTAGTCTTGTCGAATTTTGGATAAACCGCAGCGGCAGCCACCATACACCTGACAGATTCATCGACTTTTTTGCGTTTTCGTCCACAAATATCTGCTGCTTTTCGGAAATAATCGTGGGCCGCCAGAGCAGTGTTTCCCTCTGGGCACCATTTGATGATCTCTTGTTCTAATGCCGGTAACTCATTGAACCTGTGCAGTTGCAAATTCACATCATAGATGCCGATCAGAGCATTCGTAATTGTATCATTCGGTGGCTTAACGTCGGGGCCATCGGCTTTTCGAAGCTCAATGCACTTATTGTAATTGTCCAAAGCCATGTACAACTCCTCGTTTTTGACCAGAGGATTGGCTTTGGCTCTATTTGCTTCGTTGAGCATTTGTTTGTAAATCGGCTTGTCCACCTGACCATGCAGAAATTTGTTGAAATTTTTTTCGACATCGTCTTCAATCTTCAAGACCCGCGGATCACTGCGAATTCTTTTCCGGTCCTCGTCGCTCGTGCTAGAGAGTGGCGAGATTCGAACATCCGCATTAGTAGGAGACTGAGAACTCAGCTCTGCTTCTCGACTAGCAGGGAAGAGAAAAAGGACAACCATCACAGTCGCCAACACTAATGCGGCAGTAATCGAACCAAAGAAAAAACGTCCCAGGTTTTCCTGTGAACCTTTAACGGACAGCTCCCGAGTTGCCGCTTCGGAGAGCAATTTGGTCGCTCGCGGCAAGAGCACTCGCGAGGCTTTTTCGACAGAATCGCCAGAACTGGTTTTTATACCAGGTTCACTTCTCGTATCATTTTCAGCACCAGCTTCGGTATCAGCATGCTGGGCCGCTAACTCATTCAACTGATAAGCGATCTCGATTAATTGCTTTTGTCGATGCTCTGGTTGCTTGGACAAACCTTTCCCGATCAGCTCGCACAATTCCTGAGAGATGCCCTTCACTGATTTGAGTTTCTCCAGAGGAGGAGGAGCTTCGCGATGCAGTGACAAAGTCTCAAACACAGTTGGTGAACTAAATGGTGGCTCACCAGTGAGTGCGAAGAACATCACACAACACAGAGAATAGACATCAGACGCCTCACTTGCAGCTTTTCCAACAATTTGCTCCGGGCTGATGTAGAGCGGACTGCCAACCATCACGCCCGTTTTCGTGACCCGTCCCTCTGATGTTTCATCATTTGTCATTTTGGCTAAACCAAAGTCGATCAGCACCGCCCGTAGTGACTGATGATCATCACTGGACAAGATAATATTGTTCGATTTCACATCACGATGGATTATGCCTCGCTCATGAGCATGCGCCAAACCCTCGCAGATTTGAATCATCATCTCGTAGAACAAATCCAGAGGTAATGCACCGTTTTTCTCGACCAATTCCTGCAATGTCTCGCCTTCGACAAACTCCATCGAAAGGTAAGGCCGGCGACCGTCACCGATTCCGAAATCGAACACTCGAGCCAGGTTGGCATGCTCGAGCCGACTGAGCATCCGCGCCTCGTTTTGAAACCGGACAGTGTCGCCTGCAGAAAGAGAATCCATCGGCAGTACTTTTAACGCTTCTGTTCTATTCAAAATGAGATTGGTGACTCGATAGACAACGCCCATGCCGCCGGCGCCAACTTTGCCGAGAATCAAATAATTGTCAAACACGGTAAGACCAAGCTCGAATTCAGTGAGCGGCGAATGAGGCAAATTGATGGACACCGTTGATTCGTCTTGCATTTAGACCATTGCGATTCTGGTTGTGCCGAACGTAATTCAAACCAGGTTGGTAAGACTCGGATGCCACTCTATCAATACATCGTTCCACAAATTCGACAAAATGTTCGCCAGATCCGCATTAGCAATTTCGACTTATGGTTATCCGACTCTGGTTTGTTCGGTACGCCGAAGACTAGAATTAGAGCCAGCGCAGTCGGAATTAAACTTCTGACGCCACTTTTCCAAACTTTTCTTTGACGTAGCTTTCCACCATCACGATAAATTCAGCAGCCAGACCAGCGCCTTCCAACGTGGTCACATGCTGCCCGTCGATATATACAGGTGCTCTCGGTTCTTCACCAGTTCCCGGCAATGATATGCCGATATCTGCGTGTTTTGATTCGCCTGGGCCATTGACTATGCAACCCATTACAGCGACTTTCAAATCTTCGACGCCAGGATATTTTTCTACCCAGATACGACGATTGGCGCTTAAATGTTCTTCGATCTCTTTGGCGAGACTTTGGAAAACTGTGCTGGTCGTCCGCCCACAGCCAGGACATGCAGTGACCTGCGGCATGAACGAACGCAATCCCAGCGATTGCAAAATACTTTGACAAACGCGAACTTCTTCGCACCGATCGGCGCCAGGTTCAGGCGTGAGGCTGACTCGAATGGTGTCACCGATACCGCGCGACAATAAAATCGCCAGCGCCGCCGTCGAATAGGAGATGCCTTTCATACCCATGCCAGCCTCGGTCAATCCGAGATGCAATGCGTATTCACAGCGAGCAGCCAGTTCCGTATAAACGGAAATCAAGTCAGGAACTTCTGAAACTTTCGCTGAGATGATAATGCGATCGGATGGCATGCCATATTGTTCTGCCATCTTCGCTGACGCAATCGCGCTCTCGATGATGGCGTCGATTAATACGGCGTGCGCATCCTTCGGTTCTGCGCTGGACGCGTTTTCATCCATCATTCGCGCCAATAATTCTTGATCGAGAGAACCCCAGTTAACGCCGATGCGAACTGGTTTATCGAACTCGAGTGCAACCTCGATCATGCTCGAAAAATTGCGGTCGTGCTTTTCACCGCGACCGACATTCCCTGGATTAATCCGATATTTTGCCAAAGCCCGCGCACAGTCAGGAAACTCTTTCAGCAGCAAATGTCCGTTGTAGTGGAAATCGCCGACCAGAGGAACCTTCAAACCCTGCTGCTGAAGCTTTTCTTCGATATAGGGAACAGCTTTAGCAGCCTCTTTGGTATTAACAGTGATGCGAACAATTTCAGAGCCAGCTTCGAATAGCTCTTTTACTTGCCTTGCTGTCAGCTCAGGGTCTTCAGTCGGAGTATTGGTCATCGATTGCACCAGTACTGGTGCATCACCGCCAATCAGCCTGTCGCCTACTTTGACCTGATGAGATTTACGTCGATTGATTTGAAACATATTTGCTCACTAATTCATTTCACTGCGCCAGCGAATGAATTACATTGAAGCACCTTCTCGATCGACTGCCCACAAATCGGGATGTCGCTCCCTCAAACTATACCAGTCATCCAGATATCCGGGCCCGATTATCAAATGGTCGATTACATTTACTCCAATAAATTTGCCGGCTTCGACCAGCTGGCGAGTCGTCTCCATGTCCTCCAGGCTTGGCTTTACCTCGGCTCCGGAGGGATGATTATGGCAGACTAATATTGCGAAGCTATTGGCAATTAACGCCGCCTTAAACACCTCACGGGGATGCACCAGACTAGCGGACAGCGTGCCATGCGACACTTCATGCAAACCGATGACCTCATGTTTGGCATTAAGATGCAGTGAAACGAAATGCTCCTCACAAGCCATTGAGAGCGGTTGCAAGTACTGCACGGCATCCTTAGGAGTTCGAATGGAAATTGTCGCTCGTCTGGATGTGCCTTCACGAACGAGGCAGAGCCTGAGTTTCGGCAGCTTGTAATCCATTTGAGTCAGTAGCGATTTTTTTCTTCTTTCGGTCATGACGCATTCCTCCGAGGGCACGAATAGTGCCCTTTGACAGTTGAGTAGTCCCTACTTACTAGAACGACAGCGGAAGCAGTTTAGTTCAAAGAAATCCAGATTTTTAATGTTGAAGCGTCAAGGGGTCAGACTTTTACGAGCTTCCAAACACCGGTTTTGAACCGCCATATAGAAAGCACGCCAAGAACAAGCGAGGATGCAGCAATACCGATCCAGCATCCCATCGGACCGTCGTAGACACTACCGGTGAGCACCCAGGCCAGCGGCAAACGCAAGAAGGTCAGCACTATGACACCAGCCCACATCGGCCATCCCGTATAGCCTGCACCTTGCATCGCACCGAACAAAATAATCCACAGAGCGACAAATGGCTGCGACAGCCCGACCACCTGAAAGTACTGCTTCGAATATTCAATTACCGTAGGGTCACTGCTCATCAGCTTAGCTATCAGCTCTGCTCCAAAAAACAGAACGAACGCGATCACGCACGTAAAACCCAACCCCAGCCAAGTACACTGCCAACCAGCTCGCTCGGCGCGTTCCGGTTTCAACGCCCCCAAATTCTGACCGACAATCGGACCGATAGCGGCACCAAGAGCGTACAGAGGAAGACAACTGACAATTTCCTCAAGACGGAAGCCGACCGCCCATGAAGCCTGGCATGCAGTCGGGTTGCTCGTTTTCGCAAAAATGAGAAACAGTGCAAAAGATCCACCGACCCAGGCAAGATCCATAACACATGCCGGTATGCCGATCTTGAGAATCTTCATAAACCATTCTTTGGAAACGCCCTCTCTGAACAATTTCGGAAGACTGACACAGTCAGCCAGTTCCGTTTTACGCAATTGAACGAAATTGAGCACCGCGCCAAGCACACCAGCCGTGAGCCAGGCTGTACCGATACCAGCAATCCCCATCTGAAAAGGTTTGACGCACAAAACAAAATCCAGAGTGCAAATCACAACGGTCATCAAAATCCAGTTGACCATCGGCGCTCTCGTATTACCTTTGGCGCGCCAAATAGAGTGAGCCACCCAACAAATCGTAAATGGAAATTGCGATAGCAAATCAACGCGCATATACTGCCAGCCCAGTTCTTGAACAGCCGGAGTGGCACCAAGCAGGGCCACCAGCGGTCTTGCAACAAGCAGACCGACCCCAGCTGAAAAGACACCGAACACCAGACCAAACAACATCGACTGTTTGGCAGCCAAAATCGCCATGTCCATATCACGAGCGCCCCAGTAGCGGCTGACGAGAGCAGTCGTCCCGGCCGACAATGCCACGGTCAAAAGAATCATGAAAAACCAGATTTGTCCGCAAATACCAATCGCGGCTTGCACGTCCGAGCCCAGTTGACCCGCCACCCAAACGTCGCAAAAACTAGCCACCGAGACGCTCGACATTTGCAACAACAAGGGCCACGCCATGTGCCATATTGCCGCCCAGGTGGAACCGTTGATGATCACATCATCAAGATTTTTCTCTTCCGTTTCCAATTGCTGACAAGTATCCACAGCGGTCACAAAGCTCCGTCCAGACGGGTTTCATCAGGACAAAAATAGGTCGACAAACAGTCGAATTTAAGTTCCAATGCGTGTTCAAATTTACAAGTCACCGAGGATACGCTCGATTGAGACCTATGTTGCTCTACAATACAGCTAAAACGGTTTCAAGGAAATTGATTCCTGACTACTACGAAGAAACGTCACCAACGCTTGCCAGAAGAATTTTTAAAACACTCAGCACTCGCTAACGTTATTGACGCTGGAAATTCTCGCATGGCCGGTCAAACAGAACTTTGGTCTGTTTTTTCAAAAATATTTGCGTTTGACGAACCCGCGTCGAAATCGCAACATCTAAGAAAAGCCGCGCGTAAACAACTGGAAAAACGTGTAAATTTCGATGCGATGTCAGTGCGCGAACAAGGCCGCGTTTTCTCCACAATCTTCGGAGACAATGAATGTGAAAGTGATTCAAACGTCGCGAAATTAGTAAATTTCACACTCGCGTTTGAAGATCTAAATCGCTTCACAAAACTCGCTTTCGACACTTGGATGAAACCGGAATGGCAGTCCGAGTTGATCGACGAAAATGTTGAGAAGCTCAACCTCGATCTGACGATAGCCGAAAAACTTTGGCTTACCAACGCAGTGCTCGGTCAACCTAATTGGACAAAATTACAAGATAACGATCAATGGCATGATGATCCGCGCGTGCGATTGCTAATATCATTTATGGATAAGCTGAAGGAAAGCGCTGAAATAGGGTCTTCCACTGCCTATCTCAATGCACTGAAGACCTGGCAACAATTACTCGATAATCAACGAAATGATATACCTGGAAGTTTTCTTCCCAAAATAATCGTACTCGCGGAAGGTCAGACAGAAGCCCTGATTCTGCCGACGTTCGCAAAATTGCTTGGTGTAAATTTCAATTTGCTCAGCGTCCACCTTGAAAGTTGCGGCGGAGCAAAGCAAGTCGTGAAACAATATTTGAATCTGAAGGAACTGACTGTTCTGCCGATTCTCTGCATATTGGATGCCGACGTCAGTGAGTCGGCAGAAATCATTCAAGACAGTTTGAGAGCCCAGGATCGAATGGTGACAATGCGAGCAGGCGAGATTGAGGATAGTTTCTCACTACCTACGTTTCACCGACTGCTGAATATTTATTTGAAAGAAACCGGATGTCTCGAACCGATTGCCGCGACTGAGTTGTTAACAACAGAAGGCAAACGCATCGGAAATCTAGACAGGTTGTTTAGAATCAGAGGGCTGGGCAATTTCGATAAAATTGGATTTGCGGAAACGGCTGTGAGAAATCTCCATAAGTCCGACGTGCCGGAAGATGGAAAACGAATAATCGGAGCGATACAAGAGGTTTCCAATGCCGGAATCAAGCTCAGATTCCAATAACGAATTACCGCACGGCGAGCCATTCTCTGACAAGAAGATTGGCAAGAGTAAACCGCAAAAATCTGGTTCGCTCAAAATCGCTGGGACACTATCAATGGTGCTCTGGATTGTTGGATTTGTGCTGCCGTTCGCTCTGACAAAGGACAGTCCTTATGTCTGGGTTTCCGACACATTCCTGCTTATCGGCTTTTGGCCACTGCTGTTTTACAACAAAGCGGGCTGGACCTGGGTTGTGTTCGGAGTCTTGAATATCGTAGCTGGTTTCGGTCTGGAACTCGTTCAGCATCTAGTGCCGAACATTCCCGAATCCTTTTGGACGCCGGAGAAACTGGCATACAAGCCGTGGTTCATGAATATGCACCATCACATAACCGACATGCATCCATGCTTGCCCTGGATCATCATAGGCGCCTTGAGCACCGTATACGGTATCTTCAGAATCACTAAAACAATCATCAAGTTTATAATCAAACAAACAAAAAAGGGCACTTCAGATAATTGAAGCAGCCCAATTTTAGACTATACAGCAGCGATTCTACTCGGCGCGCTCGGTACTCTTGCTGGAGCTAACTTGTACTTTGTTAGAACCAACTGGCACCTTGACGGATCCATCTTCCGGAATTAGAACCTTCGCAAGGTATTTGTCTGGCTTCTCACGCCATTTTGGCATGGTGCCAACCAACTTTTCGAGGTGGTTTTTAGCCTGAGCTTTCTGATCGTGAAATTCGGATTTCGCGAAAATGTAGTACCACTGTTTCACGACGAAATTGAAAAGCTTCGGATCTTTCTTCCGGGAAGGCTGTTTCATCAGCTTCTTCTCGAGCGCGCTCGCATAGAGAATTCGACCATCCATATCACCGGGCTGCATCTCAAGCGATTTTTGAAGCAACTGGCAGGCTCTATCAGTGTTGCCCAACCGGATTGCTTGCTCGCCTTCGAGTCTCAAACCGTTGGAATTGACCATACCCAGTTCCAAAAGTTGGTCCGACATAATGACGCCGTTTGCTCGACCAATGTTATTGGTTTCAAAAATGAAATCTTGATCTTTCGCGACCGATGGTGTGCCACTCAGCGCTGCCATCAGCAATGCTAAAGAGGTTATTTTAAAACTGGTACTCGATCTCATTAGTCTCGGCTCCTTCTCTTTCTGGAAAAACTCATTTCAGCGCTCGCTCAATTGCTGTTCAACAGCCATCCTCCGAGCTATGCGCTCCGGCTTTTGCCTTGACGCCCTTAGTCGCCTCGCCGCCCTCAACCTTTCCATCAGCGGCATCTTTAAGACCTTTAATCGCGCCTTCTACGGAAGGTGCGTTGTAGACACTGTTACCTGCAACGAGAACATTCGCACCCGCTTTAGTGACTCGTGCTGCGGTATCGTCATTGATACCACCGTCAATTGAAATCAGCACGTCTTTAAATCCGGCATCGTCGAACATTTTTCGAACGCGAGTAATTTTTGGCACAACCTCGGAGATGAACTTCTGCCCGCCGAATCCGGGATTCACAGTCATAACCAGAACCA
>CAZRMH010000072.1:0-6328 GCA_964600935.1 uncultured Candidatus Obscuribacterales bacterium | reverse complement strand
AGGTCGACGTCGGCAAGGACATATTGTAGAACCGATTCAGGCGTTCCTGGGTTCAACGCCACACCGGCTTTTTTGCCGATGCTGCGGATGTGAGAAAGAGTTCGCTGAAGATGAGTGGCAGCCTCGGCGTGCACAGTTATGTAGTCAGCTCCGGCTTTGGCAAAAGCATCGATGTAATCGTCTGGTCGCTCGATCATCAAGTGAACATCAAGCGGTAGCTTCGTGATCGGACGAATGCTGCGCACCACAGGGACCCCGATAGTAATGTTCGGCACAAAGTGACCGTCCATCACATCGACGTGAATCCAGTCAGCGCCACCAGCCTCGGCGCGAGCGATGTCTTCGCCCAACCTGGTGAAATCAGCGGATAAAATTGAAGGAGCTATTAAAACCATAATCAGATTATCTAGTCACTACCAGCAGTGTCACGCGCCCAATCTCTTGAGAACGCCAACCCGAAAGACTGCGGCGCTCAACCGTTATCATGACTACCAACACGAAGATAATCAAGTGGAAGTATCAAAGCAAAAGGCTCCGCCGATGAACAAAATCTAACCTTCCAGACAAATGACATCTCGAAATCCCCGACGGTAGCGTTTCTACACTTCGCTGAAAGATTGAACCACGGCTTGAAAACACGGTTTATAAATTACTCAGATGGTTACGAATTGGTGGTCATTTCAAACAAAAACTGGCGACTCTGAAACTTAAGCGAAAAGATCCTAATTTTATTAGAGTGCTAAGCACTCTGCGCCAGCTTTGAACGTATAGTTATTCTTGTTTCCGCAACGAACGAGGGCGCCACGATGCCGCAATTGAAATTGACTGATGAGCGCGAGCAATTCAGACAAGTAGCACGAGATTTCACCGAAGGCGAAATCAAACCAAAAGCTGCGGAGTTTGATGTCAGCGGAAATTTTCCAGCCGAAATCTTTAAAGCGGCATGGGAAACAGGACTGGTCAATTTTCAAATTCCTGAACGCCTCGGCGGACTAGAACTGGGCTCACTCGAAGCGTGCTTGATACTCGAGGAATTGGCTGCTGGTTGTTCAGGTATCGGTGGCGTCATCGAAGCGACGTCAATCGCACAATTGCCGGTCATTATGTTCGGTAATCGTGATCTAAAAGAAGCGTATCTGAAGACCTTGCTGGATGAACCGCTAGTGGCTGGTTACACGAGTTTCGACCCGGCCAGTAACGACGTCACCCTGCGCATCCGCGACGAAAAATATATTCTCGAAGGACATCATAACTTGATGGTCAATGGCGGAGAAGCGGCCTGGTACATGGTGATTGCTAAAGATCCACTGAAAAACAGCAAAACAGTCTTCGCCGTTCCGGCTGATACCGAAGGTTTGGAATTCGATGATAAATCATTCGCCCTTGGACGTCGTGCTCGAATGGCTCGCAAAGCCACATTCACGAATGTGCATCTGACCCCGGACAATGTTGTCGGCAACGAAGGTCAAGGTGATTTGATCAAAACAAAAATCTGGCCGCACATCTGCACATTCATCGCCGCTGGTGCAACTGGTGTCGCCCGCAGTGCTATGCAACACGCAATCAATTACTCGAAAGAAAGAAAAACTTTCGGCAGAGCAATCTCGCAACATCAAGCAATCGCTTTCATGCTTGCTGATATGGCTCGCGAAATCGAAGCCTCGCGACTAATGGCCTGGCAAGCGGCATTTCTCCTCGATCAAGGAGAGAACGCCCAGTATCAAGCCCTCTCAGCCAAAGCTTTTGCCCAGGACGTCGCGATGCGCGTGACAACTGACGCAGTCCAGGTTCTCGGCGGCTACGGCTACACCAAAGAATACGCAGTGGAAAAATTGATGCGCGATGCGAAACAGTATCAAATAGCCGAAGAAAGTTCACTTCAAACCAAGGTTGCATTGGCACGGAATCTTGTTCTCTCCAACTAGTTTCCGGGCGAGCTACCGTGACTGAAGAAGCGAAAGAACCAATCAAGAAGGGTCAAATCCTGATAGTAAAAGTTCCTCCCTACTATGAGAAGGAATATTACTATCAAGTCACCAGCGCCGGTGATAAGTTGATTCGTGCCGATCTTTATCACTCGCCGAAAGTGAAAAAGAATTGGACAAAACAAGATCTTGCAACACTGATGGAACACGGAATCGTCAGGCTGGCGATGGATCACGAACGCCCCCAAGGCAGCGCCGAAGTTGACAAAAGCGATTAGAGCTAATGCACTGGTGAAACAATAGTCGCACCGCTGACGGTGCTTTACTAAAATCGTTGATCGATTCGATCGATTGAAAACTAGTCTTTTTCTTTAGCCTTAGCCGCGGACTTTTTCTTGACTTTCTTCTTTGGTTTAGCTTTCCCTGCCTTATTCGGGTCAGGCTTCTTCTTCTCCGAGACCGTCGGCGTCGGATGCACGATTACGACTTTGTCGGAATTCGGAATCTGTTTCACTTCCGGAATCTTCATGTTGGCAGTTTTTTCCTGAACAAATTGCACGACTTTTTCGAAAGGAATTCTAGTTTGTTTATACTTACCTGGAAAAACCATCTCTAAGCTAAATTGCAGCGCGGCGTAAAACAATCCAGTCGCGACGAACAAATAAAGCGTGTTGACAAAAACGAATCGCGTTCCGCGTTCCAATTCATGCGAGCGTCTCGAACGTCGAAAACGCGCGACGGTGATCATCTCATCCAGGCGACGCGTGATATCAGCCGGTCGAAAGCCGCCTCTTAACCCGCCTCCAACTTTGCCCATATTGTCGTGCGCCACATGACGGCCGCAAACCACACAAAACTTGAGTCCGAGGTTGAGTTTGGCACCACAGTAAGGACAAGTCGCTGGAGACATTATGAAGTCCGCTCCGTCTGCTCGTCGGTACCTTCGTCGATCTCCACTAATTGGCTCAAGTTCACAGATCTCCCGAGGCTCAACTGGTGAGCTTCGTCTATATTACATTGTCATGAAGCCTTTTGCACGCCAGCAAAAGGGCAGTGACAGCGCGAAAGATTACACACAGATGCGCGAAATCTAACTCTGTTGCGCACCATCGCCAGTGGCGTAACGGCTAAACATCTCAGATATGGACTGCTTGTCATGCGACAAAGTGTCCTGCTTTGCATTCAGCTGAATAATGCGGTCCTTGAGTTCTTCGATCTGCTGTTCAATCACCGAAACTTCTTCGGTAATTTCAGTTTCAGTCATAGTCAAAGCATCCGATAAGGTCTGGAACGCTTTACCAAGGTCGCTCTCTGTCAAGGAAATTTCCCCCTTCCGCAGTTCGTCCATTATTCTACTTTCCACACTCGAACCACAATACAATCATGTAATTCGTAAACAGAAAGTGAAAAGTACCTTCGATTAGATACCCGCTCCCTGAAGAAAAACATCAACTGGGTCCGACCCATCAGAATCGTCGCCTCTGCCGTCGGCACTAGAGCCAAGCGCCTGTGGAACTTTTTCCACTTTCGACTCGGACATCACTTTTGCTAAATTAGCCTCTAGTGCGTCAATACGCTGTTTCAAACGTTTAATTGCTTCGGCTTCTGGATCTGGATTCTTGTTGTCTACTCGCTTTCCGTCTTTGTAGATAATTCTGCCAGGAACTCCGACAACAATTGAATTATCGGGCACATCCTTCAAAACTATCGACCCCGAAGCGACGCGAACATTGCTTCCGACCGTGATGTCGCCTTGAATTTCCGCACCGCTGCCGACCACGACCTCATTGCACAACGTCGGATGACGTTTTTTTCCACGCGTTTCTTCGCCCTGCCGGGCTTCTGCACCGGCACCGAGGGTCACGCCTTGATAGAGGAAACAGTCGTCGCCAATGACAGTGGTCTCGCCGATCACCACGCCCATACCGTGGTCAATGACGAAACGCCGCCCGATCGTCGCACCTGGATGGATCTCGATTCCGGTCACCATCCGGGCAAACTGTGACAGACAGCGAGCCAGCGTGTACTGCTCTTGCTCATAGAGAACATGAGCGAATCGGTAGATGGTTATGGCGTGGAAGCCCGGATAACAGAGATAGACCTCGAGCATGCTTCGAGCAGCCGGGTCTTTTTCCAAGATGGTTTCTGCGGTTTCTGTGATAAGCGACCAGTCCACTGAATACGCACTCCGTTCAAAAGTTACCTGGCGACCGCCCCGTCTCTGCATTCGCCGTGGAGCCTGTGCATGAGGTGAATTAGGGGTTTAAAAACCGGTCATTTCGGGGAATCTATCAGAATAGAGAACATAAGATCATTAATTCTCTCGTTCCTTTACATATTGAATGCAGCTAATACGTATTTTCCCCATCCCAAACGGCTCCTTTGCCGCTATTCTGGGAAAAATTCCTCTTTGCATCTGTCAAAAAATATCACAGCCCGGATAGATGCGATTACGAGATAGGTCTCGACCCACAAGGTCAATCAGGCTAACTGGCACAAGCGGCGGCATCTAACAAAGACTATGTGTGCTTCAAGAGCGAGCGACATCGTAAATAGCAAACCCGAAGATCAATCGGACAAGGGCGCGGAAGCGTCCACTTTGAGTTTGACATCGCTGTCACCCAAAGCGCCTAAAGTTGCCGAGACCCCGAAACCCGCCGAAACTTCTAATCCAGCCACGGAACCGAAGCCAGACGCCGCCGCATCTGCGCCTAGACTGTCCGCGGCCGCCATGCTCACTACCCATCCGAGCCTGACAAAATCTGAGACGCTTACCCTCGGTCGTAACCCTAGCACTCCAGTTGATGCCGCCGCAAAACTGGCCACCATGGTCTCCGCCGACAACCCAGCGCTCAAGAAATACGAAGAACGCAGAGACGCCTCTGTGCTCGGTAGATTCCAGATGGGTCTGGTAGACAACCTCAAGGGTCAAGCCGAAGGCGTCAAGGAAATCCTCTACGGGAAGACGGACGAACAGGCCGCACTGACCAGTACGCTCACCGGCAAGAAGACCGGAAACGAGCATGCGCTGGTCAACCTGGGTCGTACGACTCTCACTGTAGGCGGTGTAGCCAAAGACCTGGCTGCCGACACAGTCGGTTTGGGTGATGGAAAAACCAAAGACGCCATCAGCAAGGCTGTGACTAAGTCCTATGAAGAATTCAAAAACGGTTCGCTAGCTGATAAAGCAGAATTTGCCGGAGCAGGCACTGCTTTCCTCGGCACATTGTTCCTCGGCGGCAACTCCGCAGCCAGAGGCACAGCCAACCTGGCTACCGACGTCAAGGTCATGAAGACACTATTGCAGGCCGAAAGAAAGACCGCGGCATTGTCTGAAGCGGTCGTCGGAATGAAAGCCCTGCAGGCAACTGAAAGAGTCGCTGTGAAAATGGTCCCGACCGCTGCTGACGACATCACCAGAGTCGCGGCCGGCACTTCCGACGACCTGACCAAAATGGCTGCCACGGCCAAGACGACAACAGTAGCGCCAAGCCGTTTGAGCGCTGCCTGGACCGGCTTGCAAACAAAAGCAAACGAGCTTACTCAGTCGCTCGCCAACAAATTCGTCATGCCGGGTCAGCTGGAGCCAGCCCTGGCTGGCGGTGGACGCCTCAGCGCATCGCAATTTGTCAAAGCAGAAAATACAGTAGCCAGAACTCTAGTTCGAGGAGCGGACGAAACCGGTCTACTCGGCAGAACCACAACACCGTTCACCAGCCCTCTCGGCAAAACTCCAGGCAAACTTGGAGCTACCGACGATGTGTTCGGACTTGGCGGTCGTAACGCTGAAAGTGCCAAGCCTCCACGCATGGGTTCACTGCTCGAAGACGTTTCAACTGCAAAATCGAACCCTACACGTTTGGCCGAAACACCTAAGAAGGTTGATGTTCCGGTCGGAAAAGTCGAGCACCCTGCGGCCAAGCCGGTCGAAGTTCCAGTCGCTGAGAAACCTCCAGCCGCTAAACCGGCCGAAGTTCCAGTCGCTGAGAAACCTCCAGCCGCTAAACCGGCTGAAGTTCCAGTCGCTGAGAAACCTCCAGCCGCTAAACCTGCAGAAGTTCCATTAGCTGAGAAACCTACAGTTGCTAAACCGGCTGAAGTTCCAGTCGCTGAGAAACCTCCAGCTGCTAAACCTGCCGAAGTTCCAGTCGCTGAGAAACCTCCAGTTGCTAAAACGGCTGAAGTTCCAGTCGCTGAGAAACCTCCAGCCGCTAAACCGGCAGAAGTTCCAGTCGCTGAGAAACCTCCAGCTGCTAAACCTGCCGAAGTTCCAGTCGCTGAGAAACCTCCAGTTGCTAAAACGGCTGAAGTTCCAGTCGCTGAGAAACCTCCAGCCGCTAAACCGGCAGAAGTTCCAGTCGCTGAGAAACCTCCAGCTGCTAAACCTGCCGAAGTTCCAGTCG
>CAZRMH010000071.1:10659-24734 GCA_964600935.1 uncultured Candidatus Obscuribacterales bacterium | reverse complement strand
GAAGATCAAGCGCTTCAAGACGTCCATCGGTGCATGGTGTCATGCGTC
This sequence comes from uncultured Candidatus Obscuribacterales bacterium, assembly GCA_964600935.1. Lineage (GTDB taxonomy): Bacteria > Cyanobacteriota > Vampirovibrionia > Obscuribacterales > Obscuribacteraceae > JADYXR01. The sequence goes on along the minus strand of CAZRMH010000071.1, from coordinate 24,686 downwards.
CGATTGCTTGGCGCAAATGGGCTTCTGCCTCCTCATACTGTTTTGCATCGAACATAATTTCTGCGAGTTGAATTGATGAATCGAGCACTTCGCCATCCTCATCGCCGAGCTGTGTTTTTTTGATTTCATGAGCACGTTTGCACCACTCGACCGCTTCATCGTGTTGACCGCGATCGTTCAAAACAAGCGCGTATTCAGTTTCAAAATCAGCCACTTCAAGCGAACCTTCGCCATACAATCGTTTTCTCAAAGCGTATGATTGTTCGAACAAAGGATCAGATTTTTTGTGTCGTTTTCTAGACTCATAGAAGTAGGCAACTGAATCAATGGTGGCAGCGTAGGAATCGGCATCCGAGTCACCGGACTTTTCTGCGATCGACAAAGCGCGCTTGTACAGCAATTCAGCATCATCCATTTTCTGTTGACTCTCGCGCACACGAGCTAATCCCAGGTAAGCACCAGCGAGCAAGCTGTGCTCCGGCGAATAAATCTTTTCGCCCAGTCGCAACCATCGCTTCAGCACTGGTTCTGCCTTCAAATACTCTGCTTGTTCCAGTTGAGCGATTGATTGGTGCTGCAAAGCAGTGAACATCAAATCGCCCTCAGGCTGTTTATCTTCAAGAATATCAACAGCTGAACCAAATGCTTTTTCCGCTTCTTCAAACTCTTGTTCTGCTAATCGATTTTTACCATTCGAAATGTACGAATCCACTTCCCTAGCTACATCCGGGTCCAATGCAGGACCGCGTGAAACTGGGGCCGTCGCCGCGCCAACATTGGGAATTCCGCCTGTTCCGGGCATTCCAGGAAGCGCGCCCATTCCGGGCATGCCACCCATTCCAGGTAGACCACCCATACCGGGCATGCCACCAAGTCCACCCATTCCAGCCATGCCGCCAAGAGCGCCAGAGCCCATCAGTGCTTCTGAGACCACTTTGGTGATTTCTGCTTCCGTCGGGTTTTTTCCATATTTGACTTGTTGAATGATCAACGTCGCCATCGCTTTCGCCATTGGGCGAAGCGCCTGATCCGTCTTCGGAAACAACTGCATCACGCCAAGCATTTCTTTCGGCATGCCAGGCATTGCTTTTGCCATTTCATCCGGATTCTCAAGTGCCATTTTGAGCGACTGCAGCATGATTTCGACCACCTCGTCTTCGCTGGCGGTTCTAATGATCTGCTTGACCTCTTCCGGGATGGATTGATTAATCTGGTTGAAATTCGTCATGAAAATACTCCGAGCTTGCCTGGCAAGCGTTCGACTACGCTTCGGAACGCGCGCATGCGTCCGACAAATATGGATTCTATTACGCCGGAGCTAAAGATTCACTATTTCAGCAACAAAATCTCCATCATTGATATGAAGAAGTGCCATCGTGTAAACCGGCTGCCTTCTCTTATCTGTCGGCGAGCCGGGGTTTAGTAACAAAAGTCCACCTTCATCCGAACAATCCGGAATGTGAGAATGCCCGTAGACAACAATCCTGGCTTTAGGAAACTGCCGACGCATGCGTTTTCTCCGACCGTCTCGCGGACCAGAATCATGAATCACAGCAATTGGGATATTGCCAATTTCAAATTCTAAAACCAATGGCAACTGAACACCGTAATCGTTGTTGCCTAGAACCGCATATACAGAGGGCGTGCAAGCGTTTAAACGTTCGAGGATAATGTTGTTGACCAGATCTCCTGCGTGGATGATCGCGTCTGATTTGCGGATCCACTCATAGGCGGTCTCGGGGAGGTCCTTTCCGGGCGCCTTTATATGCGTATCGGCAATAACAGAAATCAACATTCTGACGCTGGTTTCGGTACTAGATTTAGTGGCAGCACTGTGTACCAGATTGAAAAAGACGTTCCACTAGTACATTACAACGTGCTATAGATTCGGGCGACCGGTATCTGCTACGCGGAGCGAGTCAAACTTGCTCACGAAGTCACCCGCGACGTTTTCAACGGTCGAGACCATACTGCCTCTGAATGCGGCGAAGACTATGAATAGTGCGATAGCGGAGATCAGGAAAATGTTGCCGTAATCAGTATTACCGCTGCGATCTTCTTCGTTTTTGAGCCGCTCTGCAAACTTGTTCATAGTGTTTCTGGAAATCCGGCGCTGGTTTACGAGGATGAGTATATTAAACCCTGGTGTGTCAGGCAATCGGGAAATTACGCATCAGGCGGAGTCTTTGGCTTTCTGTGAAAGTTCTAAGGCTCGGATAAACCATAAGTAGCACAGGATTGTTGGAAAGCAGCCGAGGAGCCGTCTCCTCGCCGCGTTTCCAGCGTACGCCCAAGACCGAACGCTTTGGGGAACTCGGGGAAGGACAGATTATTCAGGCAGTGCGAGGAGGTCCGTCTTTAGCTGCCCGACGTCCTGGTATCGATCGTCTGGTTTCTTCTCCAGGCATCTGAGGATGATTTTTTGCAGGTCTGGTGGGATATTGGTCGCTCCTGCTGCCCGTGCGAAGGGCGTTGGCGGCGTCCGCACTTGTTTTGTCATTGTGTCTTGCGGAGTGGCGCCGGCTATCGGAGCCAATCCCGTTAGTGCCCGAAACATAACGCAGCCCAGTGAGTAGATGTCAGAGCGCGAATCTACGTGTTCCGCCAGGCATTGTTCAGGGCTCATGTATGCCGGAGTGCCTGTCACATAGCCATCCAAAGTTACCTTTTCTGACTTCGCCGCTTCGGGATCTGCCGGTAAGGCCAGTCCGAAATCTACAAGCTTCACAATTTCGTTGTCGCCATCTTTCACGAGCATGATGTTGGCTGGCTTTAAATCTCGATGGACGATCCCAACCTCGTGCAGTTGTTCCAGCGCATCGCAAATCTGTCGAAAAATATTTAGGCATCGCGGCACCGCCAGATTTCCTTCAGCGCGAATTGTTCTGCGAAGTGAGGTGCCGTCGATCAGTTCCATAACAATATACGGCGCACCATCTGCGGTGCAACCCAGGTCGTAGACACGAACGATATTTTGATGATCGAATTTGCTAGCCGCGCGTACTTCTCGCTGAAAGCGCTGCACATCCCGTTCTGTTCCCCTCGTGAGAACTTTGATTGCAAAAGGTTTTCGATCCGAGAGTTTCTCAACCTTGTAGACAATGCCAAGGTGCCCGCGTCCGATTTCGCCGAGCGATTCATATTGGTCCGAAATTATGGTGCCTGGATTCATTTACTTCATGTTTCAAATTTTTGCTCATGCGATGTTTAAAACCATGCGGATTCTAAGCCATCAGATGTGCCTATAACCAATTGGCGAGTATCGAAAGCCTTCCAATCGGGCGTTCCATTAAGCACAATACCCGGCGGCACCGGGTTCAAATCTTTCTACGAACAAATCTAATCGAGCATGAAAACATCGGGGATAATACACAGAGTCACAAATTTCTGTATTCCAAGATGCTATGAAAAACGATATCGTCAATTTTATTCAAAATGAACTCGGTCGATTGGCTGATCCTGAGAAAGCACCCTTGATGGCGGCGTACATGAAAACTGAAATGCCGTTCTATGGTGTGCAGAAACCTGACCGTGAGCCAATCTTGAAGACTGTGAAGAAACAGTTTCCGCCCCAGTCGCGAAAAGAGTACGAGCAAACAATTCGCAGACTTTGGAAACTGCCTCATCGAGAAGAAAAATACCTGGCGCTTGGCTACGCGACTGAATTTGTTTCATTTGCGACGATTGATTCGATGGACTTGTACGAGGCATTAATCCGCGAAGGCGCCTGGTGGGATCTTGTCGATGTTATCGCGCCGCTGCTGGTTGGCAATCTGTACATGACATGTCGCGAAGATATTGCCCAGATAATGGACAAATGGATTGAGGATGATGACTTCTGGATTCGGCGTGCAGCGATTCTCAGTCAGCTGAAACACAAGAAGCAGACTGATGCGAAGAGACTATTTTCTTACTGCTTGGCTTGTGCTGACGAGAAGGAGTTTTTCATTCGAAAAGCGATAGGCTGGGCATTGCGCGAGTACAGTTATAGTGATCCGGTCAGGGTGAAGAGGTTTCTGTTGCAAAATCGCAAAAGCCTCTCCAATCTTAGCTTTCGAGAAGGCGCGAAACAACTAATCAAATCCGGGCAAATGTCCGCGGATGCTGACGGCGATTAGAATTTTGTGTATCATTATGAACCGCTTAGCACTGTAGCCAGCGATTTTGTTTACTGAAATTTATTGTTCAGTCCGAATTGATTAGCGCAGGGCATAAGATGTTTGACGCGTTGAGATAGATACCAGTTAAGGAGCGAAGTTATGAATCTCCCGGCGAAAAAAGCTTTGTTGATGGGATTGCCCGTCATGATGTGTTTGACATTTTCAATCGCCGCGCCAGCATTCGCGCAAGTTGCTGGTGCCGACCAGGGTATCTTCTCCGATGAAGAACAAATGTTGCGGATCAAGAATGCGCAAGTTGGGCAGTACGAACAACAAAAGAGCGCCGCAGAACGAGATTTGCAAACAGAAGATGCGCAGAATGGACAGTACAGACTCTACGCTGAGAAACGCGTTCAAGAGCTTTCCAAAGCTACCGCCCATGGTGGCAAGGCTGCTGCAACCGATGCTCAGCAATTAGCGTTTTTTCAAAATTGGTTGAAGCGTGATAGTGCATATAGAGCGAAACAGATGGCTTACATCAATCAGCTGCAAAGCACAATTTCAAGCCTGCAATCAGGAACACAACAAACGATTAACAACTTGGGCAACGATATCAACGGTATGCGTGAAGCCGTGCAAGATAAAAAGGACGCACAGAAATTTAGTCAGATGATGCAGATGAATTACTTCAACGAATTGCAGAGCGAAATGGGCGCTGCTTCGTGGGGGAGACCTCCGCAGGATGGAACGTTCAACAGTACCGGTGGATACGGATTGATGGGCGGTTACGGCATGGGTTTCGGCGGTCGTAGAAACTATGGTGGTGGCTGGTAGTTGATAGCGTTCGTTTAATCGTTCGCTAATCGTCGTCATCCAAAGATAATTCGCCAGCCCTGGTTATCGCCAGGGCTGTTCTTATTAGACCTGGTGTCCCACCCTCATATACTAGATAGCTCGCTTTCCAGGTCGGGCTAAATTTGTTTTTGTACTGGCGCAGACCTTTGTATGAAAAGAAACGATTCATATGTTCGTAAATCTGATGAATGGCACGTTCCTCGAGGCTCGCATCGGGCGCGTCTCCAACGCCTGAGAGTGCGGCGAGACCAAGATTGAACGTTTTAAATCCATCGTCTTTTAGTGCCACCAAAAGTTTAGTGAAAAGAAAATCCATCGTGCCATTTGGAACTTCTTCTTTATGGCGCATCATGTCGATCGACGCTTCGCCCGGGGCATATGATGGCACTTGATTTACGAATGCGATCACTTCACCTTTTGGATCTTTGAGTATAAAAACGGTTTCGTGGGCAACCAATTCGCGGTCAAACCAGCCAAGACTGAAACCGCGTTCTCGTCTTCCGGGCAGCGACAGCCACTGGTTCGAAACTGATTCTATGGTGTCGAGAAGTTCTTTCGAGTGAGGCGCGGTATGACGTTCTAAAACAAACCCTTCTTTGTCGAATTTTTTCATTTTAGATTTGAAATTTTTGCCTTTGATAGTTTCAGTCGCAAACTTTTCAAGGTCTATAACCGCTTCTTCACCGACTTTTAGAACTTCGAGATTAAGACGATTATAGAGATCGATGTTTTTCGGTTTGACTTGAAGATAGGCGATTTTCCAATCATTGTTATGGCAATAATTTTTAAAAGCTGTTGTAATTTTTTCGATTTCATCGTCTGGACCGACAGGATCGCCAAGGCCGATAGCTATGTGCAGAACAGTCTTGTATGCGATGAAACTCTGGCCGTTTGGTAAAAAGAAATAGGATTTGTCCGGCAGCGTTTTATAGTTATCCAGCGCATCCTCTCCGTATTTTTTCAGCAGTTGACTGGCGTGCTCCCGCTCCTTCGGAAGTGTTGATAGTTGATATTGAATCGGGCGAAACAATCCATATGCGGCAAGCCCGGTGGCAAGCCAGCCAAAGAGGTGTAACGAGTCAATGAACCAGAGAGCAAATTTACTCTTTGGTATCAGGTCTGCATTGCCGATGAAGAAGGTTTCCTTTAGTGAGCGGATAAATGCTTCTCCAATTTCGAAATTCAGACCGAAGTCATGCCGCTCCAATAACCAGAACCCCAGCGTACCGTAAGCCGTCACGAGAACGACAGTAAAAGCCAGCCTCAGAATTCCGGTTCGCAATTTTGGCTTTTCACTTTTTACTGTGAATTGTTGCCGATACATAAACAGTAGCACCACTGTTAGTATCGGAAACACAACCGTCAATAGTGGAAGTGTTTCGCTCAGATCTCTGTCGGCGATTATGTTGATTCGTTCGACACCAATCCGGCTGAGGTGAAGCAGTGCAGTTGTTGCAGAGAGGATTATGGCTGCCAGCCACGCGTTTCGTTTTCTCTTGAATAGATTGAATGACAAATAGATCATCAGCAGACCGAAAAGGACATGCAGCGATTTGCTGAAGCGATAGTAATCGTATGGAACGACCGCGGAAAACAGCTTCGGGTGACTGGCCAGGCGTGTCGCTAAAGGATGAACGCTGCTGATAATGCCGCTTAGCATCGCGAATGCCGCAACCAGATTGACCGGCCAACGGAAGCGTGTTTTCTCGCCGACCTGCTCGAGAGAGACATAATCCCGCGACGCTGGCGTGTTAGCACCCTCTAGATAATCAACGTCCGGCCGATTGTCCTGATCGTCCAGGTCGTTTTCTTCGTCAATTTCTGAATTTCGATCCATAATGTCAGAGTGAACGGTTCGGGAAGTACATGTTGTTTAGGATTATCTTACTAGTATTAGCGTTTCTGATTCTGTTGCCATCGACAGGATTTGCGCAACCGGCTGATGATGAATTTGGCCGGTGGCCGTTTCCTGGCTCGGTTGATGAGTTGCCCGAGGGTACCCGACCAGGTGAAACGTTTAATGGATTTCCCGATCGGCAGCGAAACATCGAGTGGTTTGCAATTCCTGAATGGTTGGCAGGTGATTGGGCTTCAGGTGATCTCCGAATTTTGAAGTCCTATGATCATGTCAATGACAAATTGAGAACCATCCCCTCGTCAACAGTTGTGCCGATGTCGGATCATTTTGGAGATCAGGTTGATCGGCAAGGGACGATTTGGTCCTGCAATTTTACGCCGTTTATTATCAACATGCAGCTAGCTGGATTGACTGATTCGCAATTGACAATTGGAATGAAACCGCTTGAAGTAAATGACGAAGGTGTGGCTATCTGGCAGCGGATTTATCATGTTTTATGCTTGCCAAACAATCAAATTCATGATTCCTACACTGAAGAGCGAGTTACGGAATTTGCACCACAGGCGCCGGGAATGATCATGGCGCAGTGCACCAGCAAATTTTTTGACGCGCATGGAGAAGCTCGGACGACGACTAATTCTTTACGTATTATGCGCCGAGGTAAACCATGGAAGCCGCAAGCTCAGAGGGCTGGTATAAATTTGCCGATGTCATTCAGCGAGTTTTTGCAAGCCACCGGCCGTGGTGAATTAATTCCGTAGTCGACGAGAAACGGGCTGTTTTTCCGTTTGAATACCATCGCTAATTAAAGACCGTGAATTTTTACTTTGCGAGATTTGTTGATTGCGGTTCGCTTAGCCTTGCTTAAAATTGCCATAGTGCTCAATAAGCGATTTGACGGCTTCTTCGGTGCTTTTGCCTTTAGTCAGGTTTTCGATTTCAGATTTGTCGCCGATCAATTCTAATGCCTTCTCCGCTTTGTCGCGGATGCGTTGAAGTGGATGGGCTTTTGCTACATAGTAGAGCGGTGGAATGCTCAATGGTTTCTTCTCTTTCGTGAGAGTCTCGATAGCATCGCTTGCGGTATCGTAATCTTCGCTCTTCAAATAATTTACTATCATTTTGAACGTAAAATGATCGATTTTTGACATCAGTGATTGAGCTGCGCCTTGCACCATATCCGTCATCGATTGAAATTTGTTTTGAAAGTCGCTCATGCCCGTCCCGCATCTCCATACCTGAATTCCTACGGCTATGATACATTGTTTCTTTAGTGCGGATTAAAACGGCGCTGGAGATTGCGCTTGCCAGTACACATAAAGCAAATGGTCCGTCGTGGCGCTACTGTTGTAACGTCCGCTCTCTTGCCCATTTTGCTTTGGTCACCGCTCGTTCGAGCGGAGGAGAGCAAGTGGACGATTGAAAATAAGTTCACGGCTCAGGAAGTCGAGGCACCAGTTTCTCGTGATGCGTTTTCAACAATAGACGAATTTGAGATATCGAGACTGATTGCCGAAGGTTTGTTGAAGAGCAATTCGGACGAATCTCGCCGCCTTCTGGAATCGAGTGTTCGCGGTCTAAAGAAATACGGTAAGAGCGAAACTCGCGGGCTTCAATCTGCACAAATAGCGCTTTGTCAGGCTTACTTGAATAGTGGGAAGCGGCAGAAAGCGTTCGCTTTGCTCAGAACCATATTGGAACAGCATGTGCGACTCGACCGTTCTGACGAGTATAAATATCGAAAAAAACTTTCCAACAATGAACTTCTAGAACCGGGAATTGAAACAGAGACGCATTTTGAAACCCGTTATTCGGCCCTGTTTAAATCGATTAACACAAATCCGCTCTCTCTTGTTGGTCGCGAGGCGAAACGACTGCTCTGGGACAGGCGGTTAGTTGATGCACTCCGAATCACTGAAATCGGCATGGAACTTTTGTCGGATGTGAAATCTACTGACAGTTCGTTGGATGTTGCTACCAAAGCCGATCTTGTATTCACTCAGTCGCTCATTCATTTTGAAATCGGTCAGCAATCAGAATTGATGGAGTGCAAGAAACTTTTGGAAGAGCTGACCGTTGGTTTGAAAGCGCATGCAAGTGAGCTCCGAGGATTAGAAGGAACGTCTGCGCGCGAAACTTCATCGGGGAGCGAGACTCAGAGCCAAATCATTTACGAGTCAAGATTGACTTTTCTAAACGGTCTAATCGCCGACTTGGGATTTAAAGATACGAACGCTCAAAAGTTCTATGACACCGCAATTGATGCCGTCAAGAAAACGACTGATCGACAAGAAATCCTTTTGTATCACTATTATCTTGGCAAAAGCCTGGTATCTTCAGGGAATCCTGTGCTTGGGTACGATGAACTCAATCATGTATTCGAAGAAGCACGTCGGTCGATAGAGGGACGAGAAAATGGTTTAGACTTCATTGGGCTCGGTCGTGCCAGTCTAGACGGAATGTACAAATGCGTGCTGCTCCGGGCTTCCAATGCGCTGGCGCGCCGAGTAAATCGACCAGAATCATTTTCAGTTGAAACCGAGCGACAGTTTAATGTGGATTCATTTGATAGCGGTTGTTGTTTTAGCAGTGATGGCACAGAGTCGTCGGTAAATGAGAACAGTGTGTCGACGCCCTATGCGGAAGACTATCAGCGGTTAGCAGAGGCGTTGTATCATGTCGCCTATCAAAACAAAGTTACAGGAAATCAGCCTCGAGCACGGCAATGTTTTTGGTTTAGCGCAAAGATCTACGAAGAATTCCTTCCGCAGAACCGCAGGCAGCTTGCCGGAGTTTTATACGATCTTGCCGAATCTTTTTCGTGGTCAGAGGCGCCGGATGTCGGTGCCGCCATAATGTTGCGTTGTGCCGAATTGAGAGAGCAGATCGATCCGAATTCGGTAGATTACATTATGACGCTCAATACGCTCGGACGAATATACCTGGCGAATCGGGAGCCGAAGAAGGCGACACGGGCGTTTCGAAGCGCGCTTCATCTTTATATTGAGAGGCAAGACAAGCAGGCTCATAGAGTCGCGCTGCTAGTTGATGGTTTGAAATCCAGGAGCAAACTTGACGGTGTAATTGCGCAGAACTCTCCAGCGCAAATTGATTCGCTACCACTGGAAACGCAACTAGCTGTCGCATTGAAATCTAGTATCAGCGCGGATTACGAAGTTCGAGCGCAGATTGAAGACCTCTGGCAGGTTTTGGCCGATTCTTATAGTCGTGACAAAAATTACGACCAGGCTAAACAAGCATCGCGAGCGCTGTTGGAAATGCGAAGAGCATCGAAATCGGCGTCAAAGGAAGAATTGCTCGGAAGTATTTGGCAGCTAGCTTACATTTGTGGCGTGTCAAATAGTTTGGAAGACGCGGAAAGATTCTATTCAGAGATGATTGAAAAGTATTCAAAAGGACCAGGAAAACCGCTTGCTGACTGGTACTACCATCGTGGTGTTGTTTCAGATTCGATTGGACATGTTGAATCCGCCAAGGGTGATTTTAAGCGCGCCATCATCGAGTATAAGAATCACATTAAGACCTTGGACAAAATTGATGACCGAGAAACCATCGAGCAACTCGGTTGGCTGATAGCCGATCTCCGGCTCGAATTGAAAGCGAAGGCGAGATGTCCGGAGGACAGTCCCGATTATTTTCATTCTTATCCACACTATTATTGGCGCGCCGATCGGTTTCCTCTGAAGATCTATATTGATGATACAGAGACCCGAGGTTTTGGTCCGAGCCTCTACGGCTATATGAGGAAGGCTGTAGATGAGTGGTCGCGTACTCCAGGAATGAGAGACAAATTTGTCTTCGTAGACGATCGCGAAAAAGCAGACATTTACTTCGAGCGAATGAGCACCTACGACTTAATTCCATTCGGGTCGGGAGGCGGAGCCACAGCCAGTTTTGTTAAGAAGGGCAAAAGACTCACAAAAGAAATCGATCGTGTTCATTTGCGACTCTATTGTCGAGAACGTGATTCTGAAGGACTTTCCAGGCATGCTGTCGATCAACTCTATACTTTGGCGCTGCACGAATTTGGTCATGGATTAGGTCTCGGACATTCGCCCAGCGGAAGCGACGTCATGTATTGGAAAAGTGCTATGTATAAATTGTCAGGGCGTGATCGCTCTACCCTTTTGAAAATCTACGGTTTTCAAGAGGAAAGTCTGACTGATTGAGGTTCTCAAGGGTTTAGACAGGTATCTTGCGGGTAGATACTAAGTAACGGAAGTGGATGGTCAAACGACCTGGTTGAGCGCGTTTAAGTGCTTCAACGACTGTGGAAACAGTCCCACCTTTTGCCGCCAATGTTTGGAGGAAGGGTTATGAACAGCCGGTTTCGGAAACCGTTGACATGGGTCTTAGCACAATCGATTTTTGCTTTATCCCTGCCACTCGCTGCTCTGGCAGCGCCATCTGACAGTTTAACATCTCAAGAATTTGAACTGCCGATAAACGACGTCATGATGGTAGATGAGACCAGTTCTGGTTCCCCATCGAATTCCATTAAGTACACTACAGTCGCAATGAACAATGCCACCACTAACGATGCTGGTGTTCTCGAAATTGACGACATCATAACGAAGACCGAATTATCCCCTCTCTCCGGATCTGTTGAGACTACTGCTGTGGAAGACGTGATCGTCATCGATAGTGATGAGGTCGCCAACGCAGAAACCGTCGAAGAAGTTTGGACCGAGATGAAAGACGAGCCTGGTATGACCAAGGTCAGTGCTGGCGCCTGTTTCCCTGTAGTGTTAATGTCGGGTCTCAGCAGTAAGAACAATAAAGTGGGCGACCCACTGGAAGCTCGCTTAAAAACCGATATAAAGATAGGCGGTAAGCTGGTTGCCAAAAAAGGCGACAAAGTTGTCGGTCATGTTGCTACCTGCAACAAAGCACGAAGCATTCTCCATGCGGAATTGTCCAGAAAGCGTTTTATGAGAGCTAGTGGTTGTATTGGTCTTCAGTTCGATGAGATCATCACTGAAACTGGCGATCACCTTCCTCTTGTCGCGAAACCTGCTCAAAGAGCCAGGATCGTGAAGAACGACTATGAAGGCCGCGTGCTTGGTGTCAACGACAACGGCGAGATTGCCTCACCATTGTCTTCCCAACTGAAAGCACAGGGCATGCACCTGGCGATCCGCGCGGCAGCATCTGCCGGTGGCGTCATGAGCTTCGGAATCGTTCCTGTCGCTTATGGTATCGTCGGCGCTATCAACCCTTCGTTCGCCTTCCTTCACCCGGTCGGCAAGAACGTTCCTCACCGCAGACTCAAAGGCTTCGGTATGGGCGTCGTGTCCGGTCTGCCAGGTGGATTCTTGATCGCTGACTCAATCATCAAAGGAGTCGACGCTGAGGTTAAACCTGGTGATGAGTTCCTTGCCAAGCTACATCAAGATTTCACGGGCGAAGCATTGACCGATGCAAGTCTGTTACCTGGAGCCTCTTCGAAGGTTCGTGGCGAAGTGATTACACCAGCCAAATAAAGTCATTATTTATAGTGATATTCGAGAGCCTCTTCATCGAAGGGGCTCTTTTGTTATGCGCTGTGGCAGTGTTTTGAGGCGACTAACAGTTTCTTAATTTAGTCTGGGGGCTAGTTCGATAAAATAGGTGCATATATTCGTTCAACAAGAACGCGCCAGAGAGCGATTCACTTCAGTACTTGAAGTCGTTCATTGATCCATTGCCACGGAGACGTCACCAATGACCCTGCATGAAGAAGCGCCAGCAGTCGCCAAACATTTGAACCCGATAGACAAAAATCGTGCGATCGTTTGGGCTCGTTACCACGTTGATAGCGATGACTGGGTTCTCCTCTCTGTCAAAGTGACGCATCATACTACTGCCGAGGGAAAGTCCATTCCTTCCTTGGTGACTCTAGCACTAGTCGATCATGCTCAGAAAGTTTTGCTCGAAACCATGATCAAAGCACCGGATGCGGTGACTAACGAAGAGATCAGTTTGCATGGCGTCGATCAGTCTGTAGTTTTCAAAGCCAAATCGTTTGATGAAGTGACTAAAACGCTGTTGAAGCTGATTGGCGACAAGACTATCGTGTCCTGGAATCCAAAGTTAATTCAACAGACATTTAACGAACTTGCCGAACTGAACGGCAAGCCGGTTAGCAAATGGAAAAGCCATAGCGTCGCCGAAGAATTGGCTCGGTTTGTTGGTAAAACCGACAATCCTATGAATGGTTATGAGCCGCAGCCTCTGCCGCTTGTTGGAATTTCCGCGCTAGACGAGTGTAAATCCGTGTACAAAGTAATAGCGGAAATCGCCAAGGCAAGTCAAACAACCGATTCGATTGCTGGGGGAGATCCAGGCTGGACAGCCGAGTTCTACAAGCCGAAAATCGCTGCCAAAGACAAGCTCAAAGGTTTCTTCGGTCGCTAAAATCGGTTGACGGATGACCTATTGAGCGGCAGGTGAGGTGTTGCTCGGCAAACGGTCTGTCATGTTGTTGGCAGAGAAAAATTGTAGCAACGAGTTGACTAGATCAATGCCGTTCAACTGTGCCACGGGAACGAATTCTGCAATCTTTGTTCTCTCTGCATTTGAGTAAGCTTGGATCATCGGTTTGCCACTTTCGTCGAATGTCTTAGTACTGCTGGTGGTGGCAATTGCACCTTGTGCGTCCGGACGAAACGTGACAATTTCTTCTTGCTGATTCGTACTGATTACTCGACTGCTGCCTGGATCAATTCTTGATACGTTGCTATGGAACCGCAGAGCAACTGCAGTTGGGCTTGAATTTAAACAGCTCATGTCCATCACATAACGTCGATCTGTTGAATCGCCACGATTGCCATCTGCCCGAAATGGCAATATTTCCGCATGCCAGATTGTACCCAAACGATCGCGTTGATGACCGAAACCAAGCCGGACTTTGTTGTTCAACCAAACTGGTTTTCGCATCTCTTCACCGGTGCGAAAATCTTTTAGGTAAGTTTCCATGTCCCCGTTTTTCATCCAGGTCCCTGCAAGCCAATCAGGCACTGGGAACCACTGAACGCGGGGCGCTTGTGCGGGAGCTGCAAACGTTGCTCCTGCTCTGAAACTCTGAGAAACTGGTGGCAAATATTCTTTGTGGTCAATCTCAGCCTGAATTGTGTAAGCATGCGCTCCGCTGAACGCGCTGAGACAAATCACACCAGCAACAAAAAGGCTTCTTCCAATACGAACAAAATTCA
>CAZRMH010000071.1:0-10649 GCA_964600935.1 uncultured Candidatus Obscuribacterales bacterium | reverse complement strand
GCTTCCTATGAGACATCGCGGATTTTCTTCAAGGTTCTGATCACCTTGTCCGGTGCCTTCGCATCAGTAATTGTGATGAAAATTCCCTCGCCGAAATTGGCAACGAAAACGGCGCCCATCTCGGTGTAGAGAATGATTTGTTGCAGTCGCTCGGTACCGATGGCTTCCAGCATCGCCTCGGTTCCCATATACATGGACAAGGCGCGAACCGCGAGGTTCTCAGCGTTAAGTTCGTCAGGGAGCGAACCGGCGACCATCAAACCGTCACTGCCGATGATTGCCCAACCGACAACCTCCTCCGCTCTGGTAATCTCGTTAAGAATTCCACGCAAATCTTCGAGCGCTTTGATGGTCAAAATTCGAAGACCGAGTTCTGATGGTTCTGCAGCTGTCATCCCACGGAGCATGTCCATCTCTCGATCATCGAGAATAAACCTGCCTATGTTGCAAATCAATCCGGGGGTGTTCGGGTCTATTTCAGGGTTGGGATTCAGTCGGCCGGTAGCACCCATCGCCTTCGGTGGAATTGGATTCGGCAAAGCTGCCGGAGCCATTGCTGAAGGACCGGAGCCGGTGGCGTGCTGCTGGGTGATGTGCTCTTCCAAGTCAGAATGCAGCGGTTCCAAGTACGGCGGCGCCTGGTCGTATGGAGACGGCGAGGCGGCCATCAACGCGATGCGTCGCTGTTCCAAGTAGTGCAGCGTCATTTGATTGAGACCGCGAAAAAAATCGGCGCAAGAATCACACTTCGAGATGTGAGTATCCATCACATCTTCGAACCACTGTCGGATAATGGTTTGGTAGTCGCCGCAACTCATTCGTCAGCCCCTGCAGTTCTGGCATTTGCCCCGGTGACTGTCAGAAACTGAAACACCCGTGGAGGCAACCATTAACTATCTAACCTTTTAGCACTATCCCAGATCCGAAAATATTCTAACCGACTTGAGCTTATAATAAAACAATTCGAATAGAGAGCCTGGGAAACCCTTCTACGGATTACTCTTGATTGCCCTTGTGCGACGGTATCATTTCGCCTCGTTGAGCTGTCATGCGGTTAAACCTGAGAAATTGCAACAGGATTGTTGCTGTACGCCCATACGGTGTGAATTTGAGGTTCGGTATCTCGTCCTGGTAGCAAGGTCGATTATTAATCATGTCAAGAAAGTGCGTTTGATCGCGAATCATGGTGCCATCAGAATCTTGATGAGGGAGAAACTAGATTGAACCGTAGTTTTGTCCTTTTAGTCGCTCTGACTGGACTTGTTTCAGTTCAACAATCAGGATTATGTGCAGCGCCCGTGCGCCAGCCTGCTGTTAGACCGATTGTTAAACCTGCCACTACTAATAGTGCCAAATCAGCAAAATCCAAACCGAAAAAAGGTACTAGATCGATTCCGGGTTCGAAGACGAACCTTCCTGCGGAGGAAGGCCCCAACGACAGTACAACGATTATTCAACCAGTTGAAACTCCGACGCCTTTAAACTTTGAAGACCAGCCGATCGAGGCTTTTGAAGTGACGTCCCTAAGTCCAAAAGCGGTGGCTGAAATACAAGAAGATCCAGCTTTCCGAATGCTTGTCACCGTCAACGGTACTATTCTAAAGAAGGAATCGGAGCACGACTATCGATTACAAAGAGGTAGTGTTCTTTTCTGCCCCGATCGTGAAATTGTAGTAACGACTCCGGCTTGCAAAGCCACTCTGCATCAGGGAAGTGTCGTCGCTATCGATGTTTCCGAATCAACTACTTACATTCGCGATTTCAACGATCGATGGAAAGGGCACGTCGTCGTAAAAACGGAACATGATCCTGAATTAGCAATGATGCCTGGAGTGGAAATAATCATTAGCAATGTCGACACACCTGAAGAGGCTTGGATTCAAGCTCGGCGTCTTCCTATTCGTAGACGTGGACTGGTCCAGGTGGTATCAGATAAGCACCATACAGTGTACAAAGGCGAGTTCTCGATTCCGGATGCCATGGCTAGAAGCGAACACTTCATTCTTCTGCAAAGAAGTGGTGGCAGGATCGCCAAAAGCGTTGTTGAGGAAGTCCTCAAAACAGCAGCTCTGCTGCATATGAACGACACTCGCGGACCTTTCACTTTTCTAGAGTAGGAGCCTTACTATCCTGTGGCAGCGTTTTGTTCTTCGCCTTCGTCGTCTCTAGGAATTTCCATACAGATTACATTGTCAAAAAGAATTCTTCGCATCGTCCGTTCGGCTCGGTATGCTACGTATGGATTTTCATCCTGGCTGAGTTTCTCGAGAACCTGGAAGGGCAGATTGTGGTTCTCAGCGAGCGCATAGCGGACTTCGATCGTTTCGTCTTCAGCTAGAATGAGCAGAATCGAAGCCGAACAATTTTTATGGTCAGCCACGGCTTCGCGGACTTCCGGAAAACTGCTCACGGCCAGCTCTTCCAAGATATCGACAGTGGCGCCGCTGGATTCGGCGAGTGCAAGTTGTCGTTTTTTCAGCGTAGACGAATCCATTTGTTCTCCCGTTCCTACAATCATGGCGAGTACTTCCGTTTGGTCAGGGACGACATGAAAGTCAGTCCTCAATATGGAATGCTGAGCTTGAGCTCGGCTAAATGAAGTGGTTTCCTCAATCGCTTCGCTGTAGTTTTCAACTAACTGCGTAAGCGCCCTTAAATGCGGTGCGGTCAAACTTTTCAATCGGGTGTCGGTTTGACTCTTTAATCGTTCTCGGATTTCTTTTCGATGTTTCCAGTATCCAGCCTCTGCTTGTGAAGAAACCGCGGCGGTCGCTAAATCTTGCTCCAGGCTGTCACTAGTATTTTTATGCCCTAATTCGAAGGTGTCCTCACTTACGTTACCTAAAATAATGTGGTCATGATCGCTTTTATTTTTCCCGGTAGAGGGCTGATTTGAGGTGAAGTTCATATCACCAATCCTCTGATCGCAATTTTGCAAAGTAACTTCCCATCCTTACCTTAGCTAAAGGTTTTCCAACAACGCAATTGGAAGAACATTGGAGTTCCAGCCTCTACAGCGGTTTTGCGTGGCATTAAAGTTTCAGGAAACCATTATTTTATTTCGGGTTTTCCTCATAACGATCCTCATCTTTTAGACCTTCTCCGTCGGCTTAAAACTGTGAAAGGTCTGCTAAAGTAGCGTTTAGAGGGTAATTGACAATCGAACTTCGAGATATCGAGCGAAAAGATTCGAACCGAATTTCATTCGGCGAACTTTTTTTGATCTTCGTTGTTACAGCTCTAGTTGCGGGTCTTGCATTTCAATACTTTGGGGTTTTCCGCCGATTCGAACTACAAACCATCAATCATCGCTTTGAAGCTCGGCAGTGGATCAAGTGGAATTCGGAGAGCATTAGCCGGCTTAATCCGTTTGCTTTAGTTGATTACCATGACAAAAACGAGATTCCCAAAACTTGGTGGCGTTGGGACTCCACGCTGAGGTGGTTGATCAGCGAGAATCATCCCAAGCCGGCACTCAAATTCGTTATCTTCAATCGTTCGCTCGAGGACGAGCCCCCGGAAGAGACCGTGGAATCTCATCCCTGGATGAAGCCTTTGTTGAACTATCCGCTGCCGAGAGAAACTCTTTCCGAGATGGTCAATTTTGTCGCCGCGTCCGGCGCTCGAGCGATCGTGCTCGACTACGATTTTCCACAATACAACGCCGGAGATAAAGACCTGGCGCGAGCGATTTACAAGACGAGATCTAATATTTCCGGCACTCCGGTTTACATCGCCAACACCATTCGAGCTACCACCGCCGGCAATATCAGCGAAGTTAATCAACCGCTCACAAGAAGCGGTGTCATTCGTGAACTCGAACTCCTGGAGCCGGGAAACGACGTCGTTGAAAAATACACTGGTCTGACTGGCGTAGTTCAGGACGAGGACCAGGTGGTTAGACGTTTGTCTTTGAAGCAGCGTATGCCAGACGGTAAAGAATTCGATGCTCTTGTCGTTAAATTGCTTCGAGACCTCGGAGTGAAACTGTCTCCAGCCACTCCGGAAGTAATCGACATTGACTTTATTTCGGTGCCGAACTCTGATGTTTATCCGATTCGACCGCTTTCATATCTTCTCGATCCCGCTTTCAAAGCCAAGATAAGTAAAGGAGAGAGCGGAGACGTTTCCTTAAAGGATGCGATTGTTTTGATTGGAGACGGCATCTCCGATGTTTATGACACGCCCTTGACCAACCTCGGAGCGAATCGGCGCAGCGGTGCCGAGCTGCTCGCTCAGGGGATCGATACTTTAGCTCGTCCGAGTTGGCTGTACCGGGTGACGGTTCCACAAGAGTACATTTATATAATATTGATGTCGATAATTGGCGGGTTAAACTTCGTCGCCTTCCGTCATCTGACCAGTGCGAAAAATACAATCTTCGGAGAGTTGCATAAACGGCGCGAAATGGCCGTCGGCACCGACGTTGGTCTATTCATCTTTTCACTCTTGAGCGTTTATCTCTTCGCTAATTTGCTGTTTTCTTATGCCAATATGATAGTACCGTTGGTGGTGCCCGCTATAGCCATCACTTTGGCGACATTGGTTACAGTGCTTTGGGAAAGAGATCGAGTCAAGTTGGATTCGATGAAGGAACAAATTTTGTCCTCTCAGGAAAAACTTATTCTCGCGCAAGAAAAGCACGAAGCTCAGCTGGCATATCAGGCTAGTCTTGCCGATCAGCGTGCGATGGAAGAGGATCGCTCTCGCCGGCATGATATGGTTCGCCGTTTAAACCATGATCTAAAAGCTCCAGTCTCAGTCTTTAATTGGACCCTCGCTAAGGTCCTAAAGGATCGCACCGAAGACGATCCGATGTTTGCAGTTTTTCAGAGGCTGAAACGCAGTTCTGAGCACCTTTCCAATTTGCTGAGTGAGATTGTTCAATCGCTTGGCGAGGACCAATCGCCCGATCGCAAAAAAACACAAATTTGTGAAATCACTTCGGTTTTAATCGAGCAATCAGAACTGGAAAGGTCGCTAGCCGAAATTACAGGATCGGAAGTTGTGCTGAATTTACCTGACTGCAGTGAGCTGACTTGGGTGATTGGCACGGAATTGGAAGTTGCCAGAATCGTGGACAATATCGTCGGTAACGCGTTGAAGCATAATCCAGCTGGTACCAGAGTCGAGATTTCGATTCCTGCTGCCAATTGGAATGACGAACATATTTTGATTTCAATTCAAGATAACGGCAGAGGAATTGCGAAAGACGATCTGGAGCGAATATTTCAAACCGGCTTCAGAGCGCCCGGTATACGTCCAGAGGGACAAGGTCTGGGCCTCAGTATAGCAAGTACCTTGGTCTCAAAAATTGGTGGCAAAATAGAGGTCGAGAGCGACCTAGGAGTTGGCACTAGATTTGATATCACACTGCAAAGATACAAATCGTCTCTCGATGCTACGAAGGATATTCGGCTTGACGATGTTGGTTTCAGTTACGCTGGTGGAAGATTGACTTCCGAAGTTGAACAATTTTCTTTGAATGATTCGCCCGATAATTCTCCGGCTGACGGTCTCGATCCGTCTCGTTCGGCAGTAGACTCCAAAGAGATAAATCCGCAGCGCCCGATGCCAAGGAGCTAAACTGTTTCGATGACAAAAGTCCTGATAATTGATGATGATGATTCTTTCGTCGAGATCCTCACTGAGTTTCTCGAAGATGATGGGGTCATTGAGGTGGTCGATCACTGCGGTTCGGAACGCGAGGTTGTAGACTGGCTCGCCAGGGGCAAACTCGAGAGTGTCGACGCTATTGTGTTGGACCTGAGATTGCCATTCGAGAAGGGCGATAAGCGCACAGATAGTCGCATTGGATTGCGCATTTTGAATCTGTTGCGCGACACTCATAGATTTTTCGGTCCAATCATCGTGTTGACTAATTCCCGCGACTCGGCCGATGGCAAGGAAGCTCTCGGCAACGGTTGTGATGGATATCTCTGCAAACATGCGCCTGCCGAGCAGGTGCCGACGATGGTTTCTGAACTGAAGATGGCCCTTCTTTGCGACGTCGTTATGGTATCTAGTGAGATGCGTCACGTATTCTTCCGCGACGATGTCTCCGCCAAGGAAGCTCGCTTGATGGATTTGCTCAGTCAGGAGCGCAGCTGGAGCGAGATTGCTCAGACCCTTAATTATAAGAGTTCCAAGGCTGCTGCAAACGTTGGCGACCGAATATTCGATAAGATATTGACCGAAGACGATCGGAAAAAGCTTTTGGACAATGGTGTGAAAAAGCGCGATCTGGCGCTAGAAGTCTGGCGCGCGCGGCACCGCTCTTGATTTCTGCTTGCGTAATTGCTCGCCAATAGAAGACAATTTGTTTATGAAAAAACAGATTCTATCGATAATTTCGCTGTCGCTGCTACTCGGTTTTGGGTGCGCGAATCCCGCCAACTCTGCAAATGATGCGAGTAAAAAACGTTCGGCGCGCAACGCAAAGATACTGGCGATGAACAAAGCTGCTCTTGAGGGGCGGGCATTGTTCAATCAAAAAAGATTCGACGAAGCAATTCCCAAGTTTCTCGAGGCCTCGAAAATCAATCCGACGGATCCATCGATGCAGTACTTTATCGGTTTGTCTGCGATGTATAAGGATGATTATAAAATGGCTTCCCGAGCCCTGTCTCGAACGATTGTAATGGCAGCTCCGAATAATTCTTATGCGATAAACGCACTTAAGTGTTTTGAATCTAGACGCAAAGAATTTGAGTTAGTCAAACCATACAGCTGCGTTTATGCTGATGGAAAAACCTGGCGTTGGTCGAAAACCAATATGCCAATTCGAATTTATTTGTCGAACGGAGCAGAGCTTCCCAAGGGCTATTCCGGTGGTGATCTGGATGCAGCGAAGATCAAAAACTTGGGACGATGGCTTCGCGATCCGAACTTTACCAATAAGTTAAAACCGCTTCGTCACTTCCGTGAGGAGTACGGTGAAGCTGTGAAAAATGGCTTGAGCAATTGGGCCTGGGCGAATACTGAAAATGTCGTGACGTATAAAATTGTCGATAATCCTGCTCAAGCACAAATTTTAGTTTTTTATTGCTCCACCCTTCCTGGTGGAGAGCCTGGCAGGACAACCTTCTCCGAAGGTAAGAACGAGCCGGTAATTGTGCAATTTCCAGTTGAGTATTTTTACAAATTGCCCGTTCACCTCTGGCCGACATTAATCAGGTCTATCGCCGGGCATGAGTTCGGTCACGCGTTCGGTTTGCAACACAGCACGTTCAGGCGCGATTTGATGTATCCGACTGACAAAATTGAATTCGTCAACCGCAGTACTGATCAGAGCGGACCCAATGTTGTTACCAATAGTGATGCCGCGACTCTGCGAGCGCTATACGATCTTCCGACAAAAATTCAGAAGTAACTTCTCTGCAAACGCATTTGACCGCGGTTTCCTCTAATTGGTTTTGTTTGCTTGCGAAACTGTGGCAATAGGGTTTTTTTCGTCGATTAAACGAATGATGCCGCGCGTACCATCTACTTCTACAATGGTGCCATCTTCCCAGAGTTTGGTGGCGCCGGTGACACCGCCGACACATGGCAGTCCGTATTCGCGCGCCACCAATGCGCCATGTTGGAGAAGTCCGCCGACTTCAAGTATAACTGCGGAGGCGTTGACGAATAGAGGCGTCCAGCCAGGGTCAGTTGCGCGTGCGACAAGTATCTCGCCGAAGTTTAGGGGCTTTTCGTCGGCGGTGTGCAGTACCTTAATAGCTCCTCTGGCGATACCGGACGAAATCGGTGTGCCCGCGACGCACCCCTTTTCAGTTTCTCGGATTCTGGTTGGGCGGAGAATCCGTCCTCTCGAGTCGATCAGCGGAGGTAGTTGCTGAACTTTTGCAAGTTTGTCCGAGTTCTTTCTATTGTCCTTGCCGAGTTCAATCAAGTCGACTTTCTTTCGAGGCACTCGTTTTTCAAAATCCTCGAGCGATAGATCGAAGACCTGATGAACGTTTTCGAGACGTCCCTGTTTTACCAGTGTTTCCGCTTCCTGCAAAAGTCTGGTTCGAATCGCATCGATCGCATAAATCAGGCAGTATTTCGGCGTTTCACGATAGCCACCGAAAGTTGACCAGCATCGGTAGAGAAACTTGAATCGACTGAGTTTGCGCTCGTCCTTTTTCTCCTCGAGATATTTGCAAATTTCTTGATACGCCTCTTCGCGAAGGCGGCGATTATTTTCGTATCTCGCCAATGGATTATTTTGTCCACTGGCAGCAGCTTGCAACGTGCCAACCTGATCGAACAGAAGAGTAGCTTCATCTCTGTTTCTGGGCGCTTCAATGTCGAGTTCTCGCGGACCTCTGTGTCCATAGTTACTGAGGAACTCATGCCACCGTCCCATGAATTCCGGCGACAACGTTTGATCTTGAATATCGTTGGTTTTCGAACCGTTGTCCTGAGGATGTTGCTGAGCCATCTCGTAATGCGCCAGTCCATTTTCGATGGTGACATTATGCGGCATCGCCAGTTCTAAGTTTTTCAAATACTTTTCGTCTACGCCAGCGGCCGTTTTCTTGATTCGTTCGAGCGATAATCTGGCAGCGGCAAAACCGGGCATGATGTGATCGGCTAAAATCGCCACACCTCGGGCGATTAAGCGGCTTGCTACCTGACTGATTGTGCCTGGCGAACTTGCTTCTTTTTTCACTTCTTCTTTGAAGCGAATTAATTCCTTTTGTGCTTTTAGATGAGCTTTCTCTGGAAAGGTTCGGCAATATAAAACTGGTGGCATTCTGGTGAGCACTTTGGGCGCGGCTTTCAGTGCGACGAGGTTAGGCCAGAATTGGTGGTCTGCATAGATTTTAGGATCGATTTCGTCGAGTGCTTGCGCTGAAAGTGGGTCCATAATCGCCAAAAGATTGTGAATGGTCTCTTGTCCGAAGATATGCATCAGATGTGATAGAACCGCATAGAGTCGACCATCTGTGGAACAGACAATAGCGTGGTCTAAATCGGCATTTACGAATTCGATCCCGACAATTTCCTTAGGCCATTCAGTCAACAACTTGCGAAGGACCGAAGTGCCCATCACCGACATCGGCTTATCTAGCGCTTGTACGGTGAGACTAACGTCCCAGTAGAGTTTGCGTTTTTCACCAGGCGCCGTGACGACTGCCGGAGGGAGCGGCACATATGAAGTCACCGGTCTGGCTTGTAAGATGTACTCTTGATCTCCATGCAGAGCCCACTCAACGTCTACGGGTTTTTGGAACACTTCTTCCAACGTTTTGATATGTCTGGTCAAGGAGAGTACGTGACCATCGGATATCGCGAATTCTTTTGCTGCTGCATCGTCCTGTCGAGTGTTCGTGCCGCCATCTTTGTTTAAAAATATTCGCTCTTCTTTCGCTCCCAGTATGTGTTCCTTTACGCGCATGGTGACTTTGTCGACAACGATCGTATCCGGAGTACATATGCCGGATACTACGGATTCTCCGAGTCCGAAATTGGCATTGAATACGGCTTCGTCATAATCATTGTTAAGGGGATTGAGAGAGAAGGCGACACCAGAGGCGGTGCTGTCGATTTGTTGTTGAATGATGACTGCGATTCTTGGATCTTGGATATCGAAACCATGTTGGCTTTTGTATGCCAGCACTCGATAATCGAGGCTCGAAGAAAACGCCACCCGAACGGCTTCGAGAATACCGCTCCTGGTCACGCCAAGAACGGTTTCATAGCCTCCTGCAAACGATGAGCCTTCTAAATCTTCAGCCGGTGAGCTCGAGCGGACTGCAAAGAGAGTATCGGGCTCGAAATTTTCAAGAGCTTTGTTGATTCCATCCGACTGATCTGCTGAAAACCCGAACTCTCTTGCTCGGTCCTTCAGGGCATCGCAGCGGCTCTTCAGGTCTTTGACGTCGGCAGCGACGAAGTTTTTCCACTGTTCGGTCAGTCTCAGGGTGTCCAACCAACCTTCGAAAAAATCGACGGTCAGGACGAATCCGGGCGGTACCGGTAGTCCCAGTTGTGTCATCCGAATCAACGACTGACCTTTGCCGCCAACCTTGTTGAGCTGCGCGGTCAACGCGCCAGGAAATGGAACGATCATGAGAGGGTCCCCAGAAGGTCTATCGGACCAGTTTATCACGACAGGTTAACGACCGGGGAACGTATAGTAAAGTGCCACAGGCGCGAGATTTTTCTTAAGTTCCGACGGCTTCATTCGATCAAAACGCATTACGGGAAGAGTATGGCCAATGTCGTTTTTGTTTCGTGTTTGATACCAAATACGATGCGCACCTCATATGGTGCTCGATCATGTAAGGATCTGATAAAGGATCTGATCGTAGACAGTTCCTCTTTGCTACGTTAAAGTTCGCTTAGAAAGGGGCTTTAGATGAAGCGAAAAAAAACTCTCACACTGGTGTCGTTCCTTCTGTCTCTTCTTTTGAGCTCGTTGAATTTCAGCGACATAGACTTTATGTATGGACCTGGCTACGGAGCGCGAGTTCTCTCGATCGCTGATGGCGACACTATTACAGTGATGCACAAACGTCGCAAAGAGAAAATTCGTTTATATGGAATTGACTGCCCGGAAAAGTTGCAGGAGTATGGGCAGCAAGCTCGAGATAAAACCATTTCATTGACTAGTGGGCAACTGATTTGCATCATACCGGTGCACCGAGATCGTTACG
>CAZRMH010000070.1:0-24923 GCA_964600935.1 uncultured Candidatus Obscuribacterales bacterium | reverse complement strand
CATTTTGATGGAACTCTTGTTGAATGAACTCTTGCCCCGATTCTAGTAGGTGCGACGAAAACAGGTCAAAGAGGTCCCCGACTTTATCAAGGTTTGGGGACGGCCTATATCCGATCGCGATCTAGAAGCCTTAGGCCTCAGCCATTCGCTTGGTCTTCTTTGACTCTTTAGGCTGCACATGAAGTTTTCGTTTCATTTTCACAACCTCGACCGAGCACGGCGACTTCTTCAGTACTTCTTCGGCGACGCTACCCAACAAGAAATGCGACAATCCTTTACGCCCATGAGAGCCGAGTACGATCAGATCAGCATCCCAAACTTCGGCGAAATCGCAAATAGTTTCTGCTACCATACCCGGTACCACTCTGACTTCGACATGATTATCTGGCAACGCTGCTTGCAGCTTGGAGGCAGCAGATCCGCAAATTTTCGCACAGTCATCACATTGTTGCTCATAGATTCCTCCTGATGTAACAGGAAAAGTACCTACTCCAACATCCGAGGGAATAGGCTCAACTACGGCAATCACTAAAAACTGGTCGTCGGTTGACCATTTACGTCCGGATAAATATTCAACAGCTCGTGTCGAACAATCAGAGCCGTCCACCGCAACCAAAATCTTCATGAGCTTATCCTCGATATCCGTACCCTTAAATTCTGCCTAAACCAGGCACGTAAAACCTCAACCATGATTGGTATTTGAGTGATTACTGAAATCATCATTTCGGTTGAGGTGACGAAGAAGGAACACTCTAACTTGAAGCGATCACGACAAGAGCTTAATCTGGGCGAATTTCTCTACTTTTATTGCCAGTACTCGCAAAGTTTTTCGTAAGAACTAAAACCATAGTGAGCGAGCAAATACTTGGAACAGAAAATATCGACGTGACTGTTAACACAAGACACTGCGTGCGAAGCAGTTCTCAGGACCTAGTTCCAGATATCCGTGTCCTCGCGCAGTAAAAACGCGTCGAGGCCGAATAGGACACAGAGAAAACCAGCAACCAGAAGCGTCAATGCAACAATAAAATTGAGAACCGCATCAGCATCGCTCAAGGCAACATGAAATTGAAACCAGGCAAAGCCTAAAAAGATAAAACCCAGGACCGCTTGCCCGATATATAGGATTCGCTTCAACTCTGCATAAGTTAGAAACATTCTCGTTTCCTCATTTAACAACCAATCAGCCGTCGCCGAACGTCAGGGAGACCGACTAGCGAAGACTGATTGGCGGTAGGCGAACCAAGTTCATGCGTAAACAATAACTGACTCAGGGAACAAGGACATCGTCCGTTCGGATGACTTTCTCCATCCGCCCACTAAAATCTCGAACGACTGAAACCTTAAGAGCGTCGGACTTCGGCAATCGAATTTGTGTGGCTAAACCAATCATTTTTAAAAAGCAAATACAAATCCAGGTTGGATCGACTTCACGAGTTTTCAAACCATGACGCGCAGATTGGGGAAAAGCGTGATGATTATTGTGCCATCCCTCGCCCAGCGACAACGCAGCGACGAACCAGACATTTCGACTGCCATCGCGACTATCGTAAGTCTGATAGCCAAACTGAGGCAAGTGAGAAACCGTGTTCACGAGCAATGGACCAAGGAAGGCAAACAGTGTTGCCAACAAATTAGCGCATAGAACAACCGGGCCGAATGCAAAATAAATCGCGACCCTAAATACGATACCAAGCAGCAAGCACAAGGGTCCTTCCCACTTGCTGTGACCACAATGAAGAGCAACATAAATAGGATCTCGATAGAGATCAGGCACGATCCGGCGACTGTCTTCAGCAGTGATGATCACCGTAGGGTTCCACATCCACGAGATAAAGGCATGCCACAATCCATCCAACGGAGAATGCGGATCACCTGGTAAGTCAGAATATCGATGGTGCAGGCGATGAGTTGATACCCAGAAGATTGGAGAGCCTTCAAAGGCGAGATAACCACCCGAAACAATCATGTATTCCAACAACTTCGGAATTTTCAATGATCGATGAGATAACAGTCGATGATATCCGAGCGTAATTCCCATCGCGTGATAGAGATAAAACGCGAGAAACGAAAGTGCAAAAGTTTCCATATTTATTGCTACACGCCAGCTTCGTATTGACTAATTTCAAAAACTTAGCGTGCGTAGCGCCTCCTTCAACTTGTACGCAATCAAGCTAAAGTAATCCCTGATGGAAGGAATCATCCTTTCGGATGATCCCTTCAAAATGTGAGGGTCCGACTGACGAAAACTCTCTTGTAACCTGGTTCTTCCCATTAACCGAAATGTTGAGAGGAATTTACCTCGCAATTTTGTTACCGGTAGTGCCGAGAGCTTAAATCCTCGACACATATCCTGGATATATTTTCTCCGGCGTCGAGCCAATTTCATTGTGGAGAGGCTTTGTGACAAATTTGCCCAGACACTCAAAGCCCCACCCACCGATAATAGACGGGCCCCCGCAGTTGCAAGTGGTCGCTCTGTAGTATCATCACTAAGTAAGCTCTAACTGAAGACGTAAAAGCCAGGTCCGCTCGAAATGCAAGTTGTTATTCCAAAACACGCTATCGCCACCCATCCAATCAGAAAAACTGTAGATGGAGTTTCGAAATACACACAAATTTTTGTCAAACTGAATCTCAACGATCCCAAGCATAAAGACCTCGCCGAAACGCTGAAAGGCCTTGTCGGTGGTGAAGAAGGCAACGAAATCAGAGTTTATGACAACGAGAAACTCTTTTATTCCTTTGACGGTAAAGTCAAAGAGGTCAGAGCGTCTGATGGCGTGTTCATTTTAGAAGTCGCTTCCGGGGTCGTGCAGTACCCTAGATTTGAATAAAATATCTCTTTAGCCGATAACAAGTTCCGGCAAGCACGAATTTGAAGACGACATACTGCGGATAATGACTTCCGACCAGTGTCCGTTCAAATGCCTAAAGCCGGCCGCAGCCTCTGCTCTCAAACTGGTGGTTCCTGACCCGCGCGTCACCTTTGTAGAGATGGTCTGGTCGTCAACTGACTGCTCATTTACCGATACCACTGAGGGACCATCACGGCCTTCCGATTTATTGTAAAGATTGTTGTTCATGTGGTTCTCTCCCGCCAACCGTAACCTTCGAGAGCACAATATCCATATGTCGTGACAGATTTGTCCTCGTTGCTTAGACCTGTAAACCAGCAGGACGCGCCCGAACATTGTTTTAAATCATATGCAGAAATAAAGAACATAATTATTCCGCTAACAATACATACAATTTTGCCAGCCACCGCCGGTGATAGCAGAGCTGTAGACGACAAGTTTGCCATCCATATAATACACCGCAAATTTAGCGTTAATTCCGCTCGCAGAAATTGACGTCTGGACAATTTTGTCACGACAAATCCGTAAGTTGAACATGATTCAACTAATCCACGGAGTTGGCACAATGTCTACTAGCAAAGTCCAAAACGACAGAGCATTCGAGCGTGACGATAACACGGACAACCTTGCTGCCCTAATTCCTGCATTCGAGACGAATGGTTCTAAATCACCGGTAAAATCTAGCGAAGCCGCTGACAATTTTCTAAAATTGTGCGGACTTTCAATCGATTTCGGTGAGTTCGGAGGTAGTGGTGGCGTTGGTGGTGGCAAAATGCTTGCCGCTGAAAACATCAACGAGAAAAACGATAATAAGAATAAAACACCTGATTTCAGCATCTTTAGAGCGACAAAACAAATACAAATCGCAGCTGATATCCCTCCTAAATTATCTGAGACGTCAGATCAGCCACGAGAAAAATCTGACAAAACAGATAAGTTTGGAACTCGCCTTACTAATACGCAAGAACGTGAAGCACTTCAAAAAATAGCTTCACCGCCAGTGAGGTTTCTTGGCGCCGAACCAGATCGCCAAAGGGTAATAGCGCGACAGCTCACGGACGAATCTAAAGTAACCGATTCCACCGGCGCTACCGTAAATGCACAAAAGGGCGATTGGATTGTCAGCGATATAGATAACAACGAGCATCTGGTGCAGCGGGAAGAATTTCTTAAGCTTTTCAAGCCGGAAACCATAGATGTTAAGGCACCAATCCAGAAATATATTAAAACGCTGCCGATTCAAGCTGAGCTAATAACGAAAGATACGCCCTGGCAAAATCCGGATGCCGCGCCAGGCTCGCCACCCGAGATGGCAAAAGCCGGAGACTATTTTGCCAAGCCCCAGGGGCAGGCACCGTATGTAATACCAAACGAATATTTCAAAGCGAACTATGTTCAGATTCCTGGCAGCGGCGAATACGCGAGGACGTCGATCACCAAAGCGCAAGTGCTGACTGAAAACGCTACGACCTGGTCGAAGAACAGTGGTATCACGAGTGGTGTAGCGGGCGACTATTTGATCACCCGAGAAAATGGAAACCAAGAAATTCTATCAGCCCAAAAGTTTCACGAGCAGTTCGCAAACGCAGAACAGGCTGCGATTGACCGAGAACCACTGAGCAAGCCAAAGGCTATCGGACCTCGTTTCGAAGTAGACGCGGCGAAAGGAGTTACAGCAGAGCGATGGGAAAAAGGGCTAATCGTTTACGACGGCAAATCAGTCACCGTCACTGATGAAACCACTGGCTCCAGTAAAGAATACGTCGAAGGACGTCTAGCAAGGGAGCGCGGCACCACAATCGCCGGAACGGGCGGAGAGCGCGTGATCAGCAGAATGTACACTTACGGCGATCTCGAAACGGTTCGTCAACTTCCGAGTCTGGACAGTTACAAAGATCTCTTAGAAAGACGTCCGGAACTAAAACGCGCTCAAGAGCTGGCTGACACCATGCCGATGACACACTACGACAATAGCGCTGAACGAGTTGCATTGCGAGAAAAGGTCGGCAGAGAGTTTCAACACCTCATCGACAACCTTCGCAAGACTCCAGCAAATGATGGCACCGGCGCCATGAAACTAGAGCAAGGCAAAAAACTGAACATTGTTCTCGGCTTGAGCGGCTCTGGAAAAAGCACAATAGCCAATGAAATTTCCACAAACAATCACGCCTATGTAGCAGATGTCGACGAGATTAAACGAAGCCTTCCGGAATGGCAGGGCGGAATTGGAGCGGGAGCCACAGCCGTAGAGGCGCATCTAATCAACAATCCACTGATCGCTGAACAACTCGGCCGCGGTGACAATCTCGTTGTACCAGTAGTAGGAGCAAATACGCACAACATCGAAAAACTGATTGAACAAGCTAAAAAGAACGGTTACGAAATTTCGCTCACCCTCGTCGACGTACCACCAACAGAAGCGATGAAGCGCATTGTTGCCCGTTTGGCAAACGGCGGACTCTATGTAGACCCAAATTACTTATCATCACTGGGAAACAGACCGGCAGCAAATTTCAGAGAGCTAGTCGAAAAACACTTCATCAAAGGCGACGCAGTCACACATTTTGCTCAAATAAGTAATTTTGGAAAAACCCCGGTTTTAGTCGCAGAGGGTCATATCAGAGGTGCAGCAAACACATCTGGTTTAGCTCGACGAGAATTTTTCGCCGAGGGAATCGTAAATATTGAAAAACTAGAAGACACCAATAGGAGATCACAAATGCCTGACCAATCAAAAGAACAAATCAAGCCAGTTGAAACACCCGCCCTGACTGATTCCAAGCCCTTGTCCAAAGATGCAGTTCCCCAAGTTGGTGAAAAGCCAGTTTACGCGACGCCACCAAACGATACAAAAACTGAAAACGGACTTCCGAAACTGGAGATCGTAAAACCAGGGGATCTCGCAAAGATTACTGATGAAAAAACATTTCGCGAAGCAGTTCAAGATTTAGTGAAACAAGCAAAGGAAGGCAAAGACGTTACCTTTAGCGTAGACGCCCGGGTGGCGATGACCGGAGCCGATAATAAACCAATCAAAGCGTCACAGGCAAGCCTCCTTTACGACGAACTAAAAATAGCTTATCCCGACAGAGCATTTGTATTCGCAAAACCTGATTTAAAGCCAGGCGACAAGGGGTATACCGAAATTCTTGCACCCAAGGTCACGACTGACGGTCTACAAATTTCAACTAAAGAGAACGCCATCACGTTAAACAAAGAACTCACTTTGTCAGATGGTAACAAAATTCCAGCAGGATCTAAATTCGCAGTTGGCACCACTTACGATGGCAAACAATTTCGCTCTGCTGACCCTGATAGTAAAGTATGGGCGATCACACCCGAAGGTCAATACATGCAGGTGGCTGAAGCGGGCAAAGGATTTGAAGCCGCACCGGACACGATCTCAACGGAACCGAACAAACGAGGACAGGTCGCCGATATACATCAGAAAGGCATCAATCCGACAACCGGAAAGCCATACGAAAATCACTTAATCGTCCGAACAGCAAACGAAAAAGCTCCTGATGGCCGACCGCTTCTTGACGTATATCCATCCGGCGGTCCGGGCTTTGAAAATGCGTATAAGCCTGGAGCAAGCGAGGGATTCTTCGCAGCAAAAGCGAAATCTGCCGACCACCTCCTCCTACCTTCTAACGTCACAGTCAATGCCGAGACAAAATACGGGAATTCTACGGCCGCAGGCAAAGACGGCACCTACTACATGGACAGCGGTTTCGGTGACGCAAAAGATGCAACAGCAAAAAATTACACGGGTGAAACAGATCCACGCAGCGCAAAAGAATTACTGCGAATCCGCGCGGAACTTGGAATGACCGAATCCACGCAGGTGGAAGCAGGCTTAGCGAAATCACTGGTCACGCAGACGGAAAAGATTCCAGACAGAATGTCGGAAGTGATGGAATTGGCGAAGAAGACCGAAAACTTCTCAACGGCAGAGAAGTGCGTCGAGTGGCTAAAGAGAAATAAACCGGAAGGTTTTGCAGATAAACTATTGGAATTAGCTAAAGGTGATTCGCGAGCGGCGGTTCCCGCGCTCCAAGCCCTCGCAGACAGACCGGAGACCGCTTACGAAGCGACTAAGCTCGGACACGAGCGGTGGAGTTCCGGCGAGTTTATGTCGATGTTGAAAGAAAATAAGATCGACCTTGGCGCCGTGAAGAAACTGTTCGCAAACGCAAATGTCGCAGCGCCAGATATCTATAAAGAGGCTTGGCTTGGGTCCGCCGACTCGCCTGAAACTCGAGCTCGACTAGCGCAACAGTATTTAAATTCTTCAGAGCACGAAGGCGCTCGTAAATGGATTGTCTCAGTGCCGGATGAACTCCGCAGACTAGCCCTGGACTTTGTCGTAGAGAATCGACCATCCGGATTTGAAGCCACCCTCGCAGGGGCAGCAAAAATGCAGCACTCCGGAATCAGCGACATAGCAGCCGCTGCCGCACAATCACGTATCGATCCACCTGCACTGAAACCAGTAACCGATCTAAAAGCTGATGGAACTATGGGCAGCCAGTCCACCAAAATTATCGATCTACAGGAGCAAGCAGCGCGAACGCAAGTCGCAGATGCTGCAGCAGTGGAAGAACTTCGCAACTCGGAAGTAATTCGCAACGTACTCAAAGATGCTGGCATGGATATGGAAGTAGCTAAAAGACTAGAGCGACAGCTCACCTCAAAAGACGAAAAGGAGCGTGAGGCGGCAGTAAAAGAAATCGACAAACACTTTGAGGAGAAAAGCACGTTAGCGAAATCCGCATCCGATGCTCACACCAGTGGAACCGAAGGCAAAACAATTGAAGAAAAGTTGAGAGGTTGGAAAAAGTTTGAGTCAAATGTCAAAGCAAACAAGGGTAAGCTAGCCACAATTATCATTCTGACAGCACCGATAGTGGCAGGCTTGATGAGACAAGAAAATAGTAAACCCACCGCGGGCGGTTCTACTTTCTCCAAGTAACAACAAGTTCGATCTCTGTCCTAAGCTAGGAGCGCCGCTCTCTGCTCTAAGCTGGGAGCGACGTTCTCCGCTCTAGGCTAGGAGCGACGCTCTCTGCTCTAGGCTGGGAGCGACGCTCTCTGCTCTAGGCTGGGAGCGACGTTCTCCGCTCTCAGCTGAGAGCAACGCTCTCCGCTCTCAGCTGGGAGCGACGTTCTCCGCTCTCAGCTGGGAGCGACGTTCTCCGCTCTAGGCTAGGAGCGCCGGCTTCCAGCCGGCTTATCGCCGCATCGAAGCCGGCGGGACGACGGCGCTCCTAGCCAAAACTTTTCGAAATGGTTTTACGCCCTGGACAATTTTGTCACGAGAAATCCGTATGTTTGTCTTCAATGACTTACAGTCGGAGTTGCAGAGATGGATAGAACAAAACTTGGCGATGGTGCTGTCGAGCATGAAAACAACGAGGACACACAATATTCAATACAAGTTGAGTTTGAATCAAACAAAACTAGCTCGCCAAACACCTTCAATGATGGCACAAACACCTACCTTCAATCATGCGGATTAACAATCGACTTTGGGGAGCCTGGAACAGCCAAAGAGCCTGGCAGCAAGAGTGACCAAGGAGCTGAAGAGAACAGCGACAAAAAAGCGCTTCCTGACTCGCCTCCGCCGGCGACGAATAAACAGGAAAACGATGACCAGTCGATCACGACCTTGCCAGAGAAGGGCAATTCGAAAGAGATTGAAGACAAACCTGTGGATTTAAAGCAGGACGAAAATTGGACCAAAAGACAAGACTCTTTTAAAGCCGAAATATCAAGACTAGAAGATTCGATCGGCACAACATCAAAAGAGCGTGTCGCCGCGAAGCAAGCTATCAAACGTTCATCGGACGCCCTTGTTGATTGGAACAGAAAAAATGCGGAGCTTCACCAACTTCGGCAGGAAAAAAATCTAGAACCGAAGGAAAGCCAGGAAACCAAATTCGATGGCGTTCAAGCTAAGCTCCTGGAAAGTTTGAAAAACTCAAACCGAGATCTAACGCAGCTGGATCAACGCGAAAAAGCTCTAGCGATTAGCGTTGCATGCCTCCAGATCGCTAGCGGAGATGACGCGCAAATTCGCAAAGGCGAGAAAAATTTATTGATGCTCGCAA
The DNA here is from genome assembly GCA_964600935.1 of uncultured Candidatus Obscuribacterales bacterium. Taxonomy (GTDB): domain Bacteria; phylum Cyanobacteriota; class Vampirovibrionia; order Obscuribacterales; family Obscuribacteraceae; genus JADYXR01. The sequence goes on along the minus strand of CAZRMH010000070.1, from coordinate 15,952 downwards.
AATTGTATCCGTCCCTTCAACAGGACGGTCAATTTCATGACGTAGTTTTAAAAAGCTATATAGAGATGACCACAGCCCGAGCCTCCCGAGGACTGCCCCCCTGGAAAGTCGAAGCAAAATTAGATGATATTACAGACGGTGACACCAAGTTAAAACCAGGGCAAAAGTCATCACAAGAATTACTAAAATCCGCAAACGAAAAATTCTGGAACTCGAAAACAGACGAAGCAATAATTGATTTCAACGCATCTCTCGATACAGCCAAGAGCGAAAAGTTGGACACGGACAAGAAACGACTAACACTTTTCATCGCTGGGCTCAAAAAAAATGTCGAACTAGCGGAGACCGTAGTAAAAAACAAACCAGATGAAGAAGCTCTGGCCGCAAAGCTCAAACACTTTGAGGAGGAACAAAAATTTGCTGGTCAGTCGCTAGAAAAATCAAATTTTATCGATTCCGTGACTATCAATAAATCACTGGCAAAAATTGCTTGTGGTGACTCAGTTAGACTAATAGAGGGTGTTGAAGAGCTTAAACAGCAATTAGAGAAATCGCCCGAAGATGCCCTAAATCCGGAATTTCTAGAAAATCTCAACAAAGCGTTTGAAGCAAATTTCAAAAACGCCGAAAGTAATAAAGCAAAAGACAAAGACAAATCGAACGACGAAGAGAAAGAAAAGTTCGGCTATAAAGATCTCGACCTGGCTAAGATTAAGGCTCCAACACTGGACACACCTGTCGAATCCCATATCGCTGACGACATTACCACGGCGGCCCTTACGATTCTCGGCATCGGATTGGCAATTGCGACAACGCGACGGACAATGTCTCGCTTGCGCGAACAAAGAGTTTTAAACGATTTGCACGAAGCTAAACCTCTTGATGGTGTAGCGAAAAACACCCCGTTCAACTTGAAAAACGCAGACGGAACTGAAACGAAATTAGAATATCGCGGCAGGTTTGACACCTCAGACCGAGTCGTCATGAGTGATCCTGGTGCCAAAGGTGATTGGAAGAAAAATCAATCCGAAGGAATACCAACAGGCACCGACTTTGATTTGAAGGCGAAAAAATACGGTGAGTTTGAAAGACTTCGAGTAGATGGTCGAGATTTCTTTGTCGACAAAAAAAACAAGGTTCATGTAGAAAAAGCAGGAAAACTATATCCCACATCCGAAATTCGAATTCTGACGACGGCTGAATTCGGTCAGTTAAAAAACACTGAAGCAGTACCGACGCCGGGAAATGAGAAACCTCCGTCAGGAGACGCTAAACCGCCCACAGGGGAGGGGAAAACACCGATCGGAGAGGGGCAAACACCTGATAAGACTACGGATTCAAAAAAAACAGGTGATAACAAAACCGAGCCGGAGAAATTTCCAACAACGCCAGCGGAAGTTTGCGATTTGGCCTTAAAAACTGATCGTCATTCAACGGCCAAAGCATGCGTAGATTGGCTTACCAAGACACGCCCCGATGGGTTTGTTGAAAAGCTATACGAATTGGCCAAAAGTGACTCCCGCGCCGCCATCCCAGCACTGCAGGCTCTGGCAGATAGACCAGCCTCCTCGACCGCGGCTTGCAAGCTCGTCATGGACCGCTGGAATGCTGGTGATTTCTTCTCACTAATGAAGGAAAATAAAGTAGACCTTCTTGCAATGCAGGACTTGTTTAACCATGAACGAATAGTCGCACCGGACATCTGGACCGAATCATGGGTAGGTTTAGCTGACTCTCCCGAAGCAAAATCAAGATTAGCTCAATTACTACTGAACTCTGTCGAGTATAAGAACGGTCGCTTTTGGACTGTCAGTACGTCGGATGAGGTAAGGCAACGAGCATTCGATTTTGTTGTTGAAAATCGATTACCTGGGTTTGAAGCGACACTAGCGGGAGCAGCAAAAATGCGCCAGCCGGGTCTCAGCGAACGCGCGGCTGCCGCACTTGAACGCATCTGGACTTCCGAAGTGCAGCCTGAAAAAGGCATCGCCAGATGCAAATTTATAGAAGGGGATCTAATCAAAAGGTTCAGCGACAGCGCGAAACAATTGCAATGGTCTGATACCGCATACGATATCGAACGTAGCGTGCGAGATCTGGCAATGGTAAAACGCGAAATTGCGGAAGCGAAAAAAATGCTGACCGCAGAGGTAGTAGATTTTATTGAAACAAACTATCAAGATCCGCAGATGGTCAAGGAAAAGCTAGGCACTGAGAGTTTCGCAAAGGATGCCATCAACCTTTTGGAACTCACCCAACGGAAAAACACGATGACTAAGCTGATCGAGGAAGTCAGACTAAGTCGTGAAAACGATCTTCAAAAGTTTGCCAATGAATTTTGTAAAAACAATGGACTGGCTGACACCAATTTAAAAGTCGAGCACTTTCCTGACGCGCATGGCAGTTACAGCAGCAGGACAAATGTCATAACAGTTGAGCCTAATCTAGTTTTGACAAATGGTGGCATTCAACCAATGCTCACAAAAGTTTTGCTTCACGAACTCGGTCATCACGAGCAGTCAGCACTAATCGCGAAAAACTTGGCTGACCAGCTTGGAATTGAGAAACTGGCATCGCCTGACCAGATGCGTGAACTACTCAGAAACTATTTTAAACAGACCGGCAAGCTGCTCAGCCGAAGCCATGCGGAGCAAATTATAACCGCAAGAGACGGAGTGAAATTGTCGGCAATCGATACAGCGAGGGCCGGGGAGTTGATACTTTCAAACAAAGCGCACGCCGACGAAATTGACCACGATACCAAAATGAAAGAGTTGGGCGTCAAACTGGCCGAAGCGCAGGCGAGCCTCGAGTCCAACGCTCCAATCGAGGACACGCTCAAATTGGTCACGGAAGAATCGGCGAAATCATTACTTGGAGTTGAACATCTTCCCGAAGAACTCAGCAAAGCGCTAAAAGATCTTTCCAGCGAACACGCTCGCAAAAGTACCTTTGCGGCGTCGGCTGCACGCAGGGAAGTCCGCCACTGGCTGAAACACGCAATCAAACAGCGTCGTGAAGAAATTAATTTAAACGCCCACAAAAAGTATAAACAACGCTTCCACGAGGAAGAAACTCACGCAATTGACGAAAGAACAATGTTCTTTTCGGAATCGACAAATCTCAATGTAGAAAACAAATTTGCCAAAACTTTCGCAACCAATCATCCAATTTTGTCACTACCAAAATTTCAGAGTGATGCAGCACTAGCAGTTAACAGCGGATTGGAAAACGTTGCACAGCAGACCGCTCCGGACCGAGCCCAAAGAGATGCAAAAGCAACAGCCGCCCAGATCGAATCTTCTTTCAACGAGATGCTGAAAAAACATAATCTGCCTGAAGTCGCAATTCAAGAAACTTCGAAACTATCCTCGAACACTGAAAGAAAGAGCAGTTATATCGTCGGCAAAGGGATTATCCAGATAAGTTCCGACCTTCTCGCTAACGGCACTGCAGAACAAATCACTCACGAAGTACGAAGCCAGTACGTGCGGTACGAACAAGATAGACTAGTGATGATGAACGCCATCGAGCAAAATCTTAAAAGTGGTGATTCCAGTCATAAATCCGAGTATGCAAATCAAACCGGAATCTATTGCGATGAAAAGTTTTACGAGTCGGTAAAGAGCGAACATAACACGAAATCTAATGGTGGCAAGAATATAGTTTTAGACAGAAGTCAAATTACGTACGCAAATGAAATCAGTATGTCCTTATCTAGATTAGATAGCGATTTAGGAAAACTTTCAATACTAGAAGGTCAAGGTAATACACTCGGTGGCGTCAAGGAGTCGCTAAGCACCACAAGCGGTACCATGAAGGTTCTTACAACCCTAATTGAAGAACAAGGGAAAAACAGACCCTTCCAATTCGACGAGTCCGTCTTGAAAACTTTGTTTCCGGACAAAGTTCCTGAAAAAATTCAGGGTTTAATCGACAAATACAAAAAAGCCACAGCCGACGGCGCCATCGCCGAGAGCAACGGATGGACGGCTGATACTACCAAAGAATTTAACGCTGCAATAGAGGAGGTTTGCACTGCCAGAGAAAAAGCTCTCGAGTCAACTGTGTCAGAAACAAAACGGCTAATCTCAAACAACAAACTCAACGTGGCTTCTTCCTACGGCAACTACCATGACCTGGCAGCAATAAGACCCCAGGAAGACAAATCCTCAGAAACAAGCAAAGAAAGTCATTCCACTAAAGTAATCGACCTTACGGAGCAAGCAGCCCAAACGACTGTCGACGACAGATTGCGGGCTGAAGATCTTCAAAAATCAGAAGTCGTTCAAAAGATCCTCAAAGAAGCTGGAATGGAAGAGCGCCTGGCAAAAGAATTGGAACGGAAGCTTACTTCCGCCGACGAGAAAGAACGCGAGTCTGCTGTGCGAGAAATAGATAAGTTCTTCGAAGATAAAATTGCAACGTCAGAAACAACGACAGAGGGCTCCAAGACCGGCAAAGAGGAGAAAGGCACCGAAGACAAACGACTCAACGGGTGGTCAAAATTCCAGTCGAAGTTAAGGCAACACAAAGGTCGCCTTGCCACCGTCGTTATTCTCACAGCACCAATCGTCACAAGCATGATGAGGCAGGAAAACAGTAAAAACTCCCAAAAGGGGTCGACTTTCTCAAAATAATTTGGTCTGCCGCCAAGGTTTGGACAAATCTGTCACAAGAAATGACTAAAGTCCAAGCAATGGCGGTTGACACAATTGGGAGAAAAACACATGTCACCAAATTACGGTCCTGATTCTTCGCCGAAACCTGCGACATCACCATTCCAATTCATCGACGATTTCGAAAAATACGAAACACCGGACGAAGATCAGGACCGTGCCGCTGACTGGTCAACGTTTGACCCTTTCGAAGAAAATACTGGCACCACTACCAATATCATGCTGCCCGAACCTCCAGAACAAAAGGAGAAAGGAAAACCAGCAGTCGAACCAGCCGTAGAGCTTGAACCAAAGCCAATCGCTCCACCATCAGACAAACCTGCCGAGAATACGATTCCAAAGATACTAGAAGTTCGTGAGGTCACCGCGATAAGCGATAAGCCAATCTTACTCGAAAGTCTTCCAAAAGAAAAACAAGACGAGATTCGGACGGTCATGGTGCTCCAGGGTACGCTCATGAATTATCTTGGAGAACCTCAATTTTGCCCATCCTCAGGAGACAGAGAAACGTTCCTAAAGCAATTGAGAGATGAAACCTGCCGTTGGAAATTGAATGAAAAAGGTCAGATGGTCATAGAGAAACTTCCGGAGATTGGCAAAACGACAAAAGAAGGATACGAGCGGCTGGTAAATTTTTTGACCGCTCCAAACGGAGCGATCATGCGACGTTTGGATTTGATGGACAATCTACAACTGCATGCAAAGCCTGGGATGGCGTTTACCTTGCTTGGCAGAGACATCGGAATTTTGAAAAATCGCGCTCAAATCAAACAAGAAATTGCCGAAGGAAAAGCAACCTTAGGAATTGACGGCAAAGATTTTAGTTTTGATTCGTTGTCTAAAGCCCTCGAAAAAATCACCGAAGTCAAAAGTGTTCTTGGCGAGGTCGACTTAGCAGCTCATGACGAAATCATCGAAAGAAAAGAAGTAATTCTTTCACGGATGCTAGAGCGACAAATCGCAGCTGGCGCCTATCCCGAATCCTGGCGAAGACCTAAAGACATGAATAAAGAGGAGTGGTGTTCTGCAATCGAGCAGACGATGAACACTTACAAACGCTTTTCGAAAATTGTCGATGCAATTGCATTAGTGCAAAAGGCCGAGGTCGGTTGGAAAACCGATGCATTCGACAACTTTCCTAAAGTCGGAGAGGGTAAAAATGGTATCACTCTTGAAACACCCGATCGAGAGGGCAGGAGAAATATCAGTTTTGGCGATTTTATGATGCAAGATCTCAGCATGCTGAGCGCCGCTAATAGTCCAAAATTAGCAGAGTTAAACGCCTGGTGCGATCGATACGAAGCTGACGGCAAGAAAGCGCTGGCAGAACTCTTCCGCGCAGGTAGAAAACGTGCCGACGGTTTGAATCCACTCCCTCACGACGCCATCGGATATGGTATCTGTGAAATCGACAAAGGATTTATTGACAAGAAACTAGGAGCCTGGACCAAAGGAGATCGGCCAGCGACCGGTGAAGATTGGGAGGAATTCAATCTTCTGACCTACGATATGAAAATCCAAACAGAGTTGGATGTTTTCGGCAAGCCATCAAAGATTTTGATCACTCCGAACTGCACGTTTTATAAAGTGCCACCAGTTTTAGGATACTGCAACTTCATAAAGTTTCCCGTTCACAACGAACTTGGAAGCAAACCCTTGGAGTATAAACCCAAAGATTACGTGGCTGTTCAAAGCGGTCCGGACAAATGCGAGATGATGCACGCGGATGAAGTTGCGGATTGGAAAGCACTCAACCAGCTTAAAGATTTCGCATGCACCGCGACCGTAGTGGTCATGGACGGAGCGATGATCGCTTCGGGCGGAATGGCAATGCTCGGAGCTCGTCAATTGTGGCGAATCGGAACTGAGCAAGCAGTGGCACAGGGCGCGAAATACCTTAGCACTAAAGCAGTAACAAATATTCCTGCAGCAATGGCGAAAGAGATGCTTACCCGTCAGGTCGCAAAGGGTGGCTTCGAATTTGGTCTCGGTGTCCTGGGACCGGTAACTCATGGCGCCGGCTCACACGAGATACCAGTTTTAAAAACGGTTGGCGACTTGAGAACAGCTTACTTTTTCCTACAAGGCGTCACAAGTATTGCCAGCATCGTCAAATTACCACAGCTCGCAAAAACGACATTCCAAGCTGTCGCGCCAAAACTTGCTGCTCAAGCGGAAAATGTAGCAAGTTTTGTTCGAGGTTCCAAGGAAGTAACCGAAGCGATGCGGCTGGCGGAAACCGGAGCTTTCCATTCAATGGGTCAAGGCTGGCTAGGAGCAGAGAGGGCTATTCAAACAGCGTTCTCCTGGTCTGAAACTGCCATGGTAATTGAAACAATCGTCGATATCGCACACACCGTTCATGAATCGCAGAAACATCCAGAAGTCGATGCGAAACTTAGAGCTCAGCGTTTAATCGCTGAAGCTGATTTACTAGATACCAAAGAAATTCAAAAGAGAATGGAAAATCCGGAGTTCGCTCACGCGCTCCTGCAAATGCGCCTTCTCGATTACAAAAAATCTCTGGGACCACTTACAAAAGAAGAAGCCGCTAACATAGACAGTGTCATCAAATCGGTTTCAGAAATCACTAAGCCGGGAGTTAGCGCCGAGAAACGACAAGAATTTTTAAATGAATCGCTCAAATACTTTCGATACTCCGAAAACCAGATAAAGGAAATTAGGAGAAAATCGACTGAAGCTTATATTGCAGATGCAAAACCTCGAAATACCCTGGCGACAAATCCCACATTAGTAGAGGACATCAAAAAGTACGAGCCATACTCTGTAGACGAATACGACAACTTTGGCAAACGTGACGACAGCAGGGTGGACCCCAAAGTGCGGAAGATGGCTTCAATGGGAGCTTTAATTGTTTGGCAAGTTTTAGAGGCAGACAAACAAAAAGCGGCAGCGGCAGAAAAAATTGCACCGAAAAAAGACGAGATAACACACACCGAAAATAGTGCTTCAAATACAACTTCTGATGTTATTGCAAAACGAGAAATCAAAACAGGTGAATTCGCAGTCGAACTTCCTGCGCCTGAGGGCGAGAGGAATAAAAAATCGACGATTATCGTCAAGGAAGCCTTCCCAATCACGCAGGAGATCACTCTCAAAGAACTTTACGATTTAGTCGTCATGGATCTGAACCGCGATCCAGATATCAAATCACGGGTTGGCAAGGCCGCCGTCATGGCGGAATCTGGCTTAATCACACGAGAGCACCAGGCTTCTCTTCTGTTCGCACTCATCGACGGTAGTGACCCAAAGATATCCAAGCAAGACAAAGTAAACGCTGTCGTTGCGCTCGGCCGAGTAATCAACAAGATTTCTCTGCAGGAAATGGCGAGAACCAAACAACTTAGTGAACAAGATCAATACGTCGCTAAAGGCATCGCAGCCGGTCTCTCATCATCTGCGCTGAAAGCCAAACTCATCAAGGTCGCAGACCAGTTGGATGACAAAGACCTAAAGGCTACCATTCAATTCACTCTCGATTTCCTAAACACAAAACGAATTGATGAAGTAAATCAAAAACGCTACAACGATGCGTTTCTCAATAACAACACTGGCATAACCGACGCAGACTATCAAAAACAAATCCAGTCAGATTTTGCTTCGCAACCTAAAGATGCGGGTGGTTGGGAACGCAAATTAATTGCAACAATTCATTTGCTTGATGATGTTACCGACGACCGTGAACTTGCTCTCAAAATCTTCAAATCGTTCAAAGACTGTGCAGAAAAGTGTCCCTTCACGGAAATCAAGATCAGAGCAGTAGAGGCATTGCTTAAACCAAGCACTGCTAGTGGTGCAGCCCGAATCGACAGTTTGTCCGAAAAAATACAAGGTTTTGGCGAGTTTGGACAATCGAAAGATAATCAAAACTCGAAAAAAGATTTTGTCATGATGACACTAATGCTCTTCGAAACAGCCGGTATCAAAGATAGTGCCAAGGCTTCTCTGGTGGAACGTAAAATGGCTGCAGAAGCACGCGCAGATCTAATCAACATTCTGACACCATACGTAAATTCAGCGGAGCTTCCAGGCTCAATTCGACTAGGCTTCGAGAGCCAACTCAACTCCATGGTCAAAGATGGCAATCCCAACTGGGACTGGTCCTCGGAAGCGAGGACCGCAGCGGTTAAAGCTCTAGGCTCACTTCAGTTCGGCAGCAAACGCGATCTCGACGTCATCAAAAGACTTCTGAATCCGAAACTCGAACCTTCACCGGCAGTAAGACTTGCCGCGATCGAAACATTCGAGAAAAAAGTATTGAACACTTCGGAGATTAAAGACTTTCTCGGACCGCTTGCAATTAAGGAACCTGATTTTGCAGTGCAAGAACGTCTCAGCCGCTACTACACCCCGAGCGGAAATCTGGGCGATGGAACTTCGCAAGCATCGAAACAAGAGACCTCCGATAAAACAGCAAATCAAAACAAAGCTCAAGTCACAGGTGTTGAAGTACAGGAATTTTTGAAAAAGGAATACCCGTGCCTTTTGAAGAGCAATAGTCTATTCGATTACATGGACACCTCAAAGAAATTTTATGTTTACGCGCCGGGTCATAAAGCGCATCTAGGACGCGATTTTTTTAAACCTTATAACGGCTATATCGACCTGCCTTACAAAGATTGGTGGGAATCCGAAAGAGAACGCAAAGATTCAGACATGATGATCAGGCTCGAAGCCGTCGCATCAGTCGAAGGAATCAAGCGCTACAACGACAAGGTAGACGAGCTGGCCACCAAAGCTAGTGGCAATGGATCAGAGACGGTCACATTGGGTAAAGGAGTGACAGCAAACACCGTTAACGAGCGAAAAGCCGCTATCTATGCGCTCGGATACTTACTGCAAAACGGACCGCAAATGGGAGAAGAATTCTACAAACATCGCCCGACCTGGGACGACAACGTGCCAAAGGAAGGACCAGGCTCAAAATACATTGAATTTACGCCAGCACAACAAAAACTGAGACATAGCGTAATCACTTCGGGCATGTTTTTAAAACAACTCGATCTCACTGATTACAAGAAAAACGGTATCACTCCCGCTACCAGCGAAAAGTGCTGGACCGACATGGAATTGAGAATTGCAAACCACTTCAAAAATTTGGCTACGGAATCTCGAGACCTACCGCTCTTAGAAAAACAAATTCTCGACAGCCTGAGAAGTGACAAACTCCAAAATGATAATGCCAAAGCTGTGCTGGTCGAAGCGTTGGACAAACTGGTATCACGTTCGAACATCGCTCCGGAAGCCGTAGTCGACGCGGTCAACGCAATCTCCGACATAGTCGGCTCCGCGCAGGAGGGCAAAATCGAAAATGTCGACTTAAAATCTGCGAGTCTCAATGCAATGATTGCGTTTCTTAACAAGCATGCAGTTAAAAAATCGGCTACTGACACAGGCAGTGCATTTGAGCCATTTTCAAAAGAAGCGAACTCAGTTAGAACTAGCATAAACAGCAGAATGTCTATGCAAAACACCACATCGCCCTCATCGACAAAACTTCGCGCCAACGATATGTACGAACAACAATGGCAAAGTGTTCTCAGCGTGTTCGACCGACGCGCACCACTGCACAACCTAAGAACTAAGGAAAAAATTGATCTCCTTCCCAAAGAATTCAGCATGCTCGAAAAAAATACGCTGGAAAAACTTCGTGCCGAAGAGTCGTCGACATGCATCGATGGGGTCGTAGACTCTAACGTTCAGAAGATCGTTGACGCCACTAATGGCGACACCATTCCAGACAATGATCCTCGAATCGAAGCCTTAACAGAACTGACTTCAGAAAAATATCACGACAGAATCCGACTAGCAGCAGCAATCGCTCTTCTAAACGGCCGAAAAAATTCATGCGGTGCAGCCGTACTGGGGCAGATAGCAACAGATTGCGAAATTCCAAGTTTGCGTAACGACGCAATGCGGGCGCTGGAACGCGCCGATGTCAAGACGGTTGTATCTGACAGCATGGCGCTCTATTCGAAATCAAGAAACAACCTTGTAAATCAAATTGAGAAGGCACTGCAATGCGCCGGCGTTGAGAAAAAAAATGGCTTACTCGACAACCAAGCATTGCAAAACAAATCAGACGCGGAGCTAATTCAATTAGCTAACGATTTCATAACAGATACCGGCAACGACGTTAGTGCAGAACGAAAGAACGCCTCAAAAGAACTAAAAATTAAGCTTTACGAATACGGCGCGACTATTGCGAACGTAGGCACCATGCACTTGAAAGCAGGCAAGGAAAATGCTCCGCAAGCCGAGAGAAATTTGAAAAATGCTCTGGCGGCTTTCGGTGTTTCAGACATCAAAATCGCAGAACTGCGACGATCAGAACCGAGCTACAACTTCGAGCGAAAATTCTTCGAACAAAGTGAAGAGCAACGCGCCAACAAAGACAATCCGATGAGAAAATTTGTCAAACAACTCTGCGACAAAATAGCCGAGGTGGAAATTTTTGAAGATAAAAACTCAACCTCAGGTCAATTGGATTTGCGTTCGTCGCATGTATCCAGCCTGGTGCGAGCACTCAACAGCTACTCGCAACTCAGTGCCAATATGATGAAAGACAGCAGCAATCATGACTTACTTCGCCTGGAGGATATGGTCACCACCCTCTCGCTTTCGGGCATGATTACCGAAGAAGCGTACCTTCCAGGCAGTGGCTTCAAAGCGGAATCGTATCAGCAGATAGCAAAAGCATTTAGAACACTGGCCGAATCAAATCGCGTAATCAAGCAGACTAGCACCAGCACCACTTCTAGTGGCAAAACCAAAGAGACCGTTCGAACTATTCCACTTGACACCAAGAGTTATGAGTCAATGATGAAATATCTCGAAAAAGCCGAGAGCGAATATATGATCATGGGAGCAAACAATTTATCGAGTTCTCGAAGTTTATCCGGGTCAATAGCCGTTCGCAACGAAATGATTAACGCAAGAGTTCAACAAATTAAAACCGACACCAGAAGAGAAATGGCGAAGGTTCAGCCGGCAGCATGGACTCTAACGGACATCGAAAAAATGTCGCTATCCGTTGAAAAATTGATGACCGATCATCCCGACAAAAATCAGTTACAACCACACCTCGATTTGGTGCAGTTGAATATGTCCTGCGCAGACCGACAAACAGATCAGGCGAAGAAATTAGAGGCGCAGGAAAAGGCTCGGGCTATCGTTCTAGACGCTATCAAATTGTCGCTGATTCACTTCAAATCCTCTTCAACAGAATTCAAAAATGCTTGTCACAGCCTAATCTCGTTAAGCCTCAGCGCAAATAAGCCGGAATGGTGCGAAAGCTTTTTCAAAAGAGGTATCGAAGCAGCGGAGAGCAGCAAAGATACGAGGTTGAAATCGGACCTGCTTGCACAACAGTTTAAATTTCTCATTAACTTCGGCCGCAAGGAAGAGGCTGAAAGTGTAAAAAAACAATGGCTAGAGCTTACAAAACCGACTAAAAGCACTGCAACAGCAGTCAAGTCAGGTCGATAATGAAAACTGCTCTAGACTGTTTGATAAGCTACTACGTTGGGTATTTGGACCGTATGCCCAAAGTGTTAATTGTCGAAGACGATGAATGGCAGAACCAAACCCTGGCTGACTGGCTCACACAGCGCGGCTACACTGTCGATCGATGTTTCAGCTGCGCAGAGGCATCTACGTGCTTATCCGTTTCGTCCTACGACCTCATGATTCTGGATTGGAATCTGCCAGACGGTGAAGGCGTGGATTTTTTGACGCGCCAGCGCAAGAGAGGATTGGCCACACCAACTCTGATGCTCACGGGCAAAGCCACGTTAGATGATAAAGAACACGGTTTCGAAAGTGGTGCCGATGACTATTTGACCAAACCGTATCAAGAGCGTGAGTTGGAAGCCAGAGTGAAAGCCCTTCTTCGTAGACCGGCAAGCTATATAAACGATCAACTCGTGGTCGGTGATCTGACATTCAGCCAGACGGAAAGATCCGTAAAATCATCAAATGGAAAAACAATTCCTCTCACGCCAAAAGAATTCGAAGTCTTACTGTTCCTGGCTCGTAATCTCGGCACCACCTTCTCACCTGAGGCTATTCTGAAACGGGCTTGGGACACCGAGACGGAAACTACCTCAGACAACGTACGAAAGTATATTCAAAGGATTCGAAGCAAGCTGGAAAGTCATAAATGTTCCGTTGCTATTGAAACACACCACAGCCTGGGCTACTCCCTGCATGAGAAGCGCGACGCCTAGTATCGAAACCTTTTGACTACAGAAGTTGAAACGACGGAAGAGTTGGTCGCCTATCGGTTCATCGACTGATAAGTTTAGTTATCACAATCAATAATTATACCTTTGGAAAGACCATCTTAAAGGTGGTCCCCTGATTCCCCCCTGAGTGACAGCTGATTTTCCCGTTATGCATCTCAATTAGACGCTTGCAGATCCACAGACCCAATCCACTGCCTGAACGTCCCGCGGCGTTTTTCAGCTGCGAAAACTTCTCAAATAGATGTTCAGCTTCATCGGCAGGAATTCCGGAGCCCTCATCTCTGACACTAATGGTGGTGCCTTCTTCATCTACGAAAGCGGCGAGATGAATGGTCGACGCATTTGGCGAAAACTTACTGGCATTGGATATCAGATTTACCAGAATCTGCATGAGCCGACTTTCGTCACCTTGAATCTCCAGCTCAGGGTCGCAATCTATCTCAATTTCCTGCTGCGTTTCATTAGTTAGGCCTTCCGCTGACTCACGAACATTCTCCAAAAGCAGCAAAATATTTACAGGTCGCATTTCAATACTCAAACTGTTACTGTCAAATTTTTCGAGATCGAGAAACGTATTACAAAGATCTACCAGCCGGATCGACTCCGCGCTAATTTTGATCAACCTCTGGGAGACTTCTTCCTCACTGAGATTTTTGTAAGCGCGAAGCAGCATCATAATCGCCAGGTTCAACGTTCCCACTGGACCACGAATGTCGTGACTGACAGCTTGTAGAACCGCGCCACGTTCTTGCTCGGCTTCTAAACGCAACTTAGCGATCTTCTGAAACTGCTCATTAAGAGCGGCAATCTCGTCGTTTCCTGAAACCGATCGCATTTCCAGCAGACCTTTGGAAAACGCTTGAACATTGCTCATCAGCAGTTCAAGCCGACCAACGGTTGATTTACCCAGGTAAAGCGCCAGTAGAAATGCAATGGAAACGACTACCACGCTCGCACCAGCGAGAAGAAACCGATCTCGTTCTTGCTTGCGAATTCCTTCAACGTTCATGTCTTCAACTTGTTTCGAAAATTTTTGACGCAGCGCCTTTTCGGCTTTCGCCATATTACTGAACGTGAACACAAAATCTATGTTGAAATCGCTTTCCCTGAACACGGTCGAGAAGGTCTTCTGATCGATAAGTTCATTTGAACCAAGAATATCGATGAACAGCGTTTGAAGGTGATCGACGATGTCTGCATACGAACGAATCAACTCAGCATTGCTAGGATCTTGCGCGGCTAGGTCTCGTAGTTCCGTAGTAATTGCTATACATTTTTTAGAAAGAACCGACATTCGTTGATGCGCAGCCTCGACATCCGAATATCGAATCGTCGACATTGATACCAGACCTTCAGCAGCCAATGCCTGAGCGCGGTTCGAAAGGGTTATGACTCGTTTGGCAAACGCTTCTTCAGAAATCTTTTTTTCCAGCGATGCAACGTTGACGAAAAGACAAGCAGTAATTCCTAACTGCAACAACAACGGTAAGCCTATAAATAAGTAAGCTTGTTTTCTAAGCTTCATCGTTTCCTCTCTCAACCAGACTTATGTGGTAACCGCCACACGACTCAAGAAATTTTCAATCATCGCTTTAAAAGCTTATAAATTTCAGCACTATTACTCATCGAGTCTAAGGTGCGCTCAGCCCATTCAGCCAAGTATAGTGCTCCGGGCTTACCACCAAGCCCCGCCGATTTTGCAACCATTTGGCGACCTTCCTCCGTTTTGCCTGTAGCCATCAGCGAAATACCCGTGTACGCCATTAACAAATTTAGGTTTGGATCGTTGTCCTTTTCGATGTGATCGAACACATGCCATTGCTTTACTTCCGAAATTACTCTCGAAAAATCTTTTCTTGCAAAATCGATCTCGACAGTTCGCACTCGACGTTTCACGCACTCAAAATGATTATCGATGTATCGCTCTTCCAGCTCGTTCATCTTTACGGACACGGCCCTTGCTGAATCGTAATGGTGGAGATGCATTAGACATTCTCGTTGCACCTCCATCAACCGAAACGCAACCAGCAATTCACGCCAATCAGTTACATTCAACGATTTCAAATATTCATTCGCGAGATCGAGTGCTTCCCTTCTGCGTCCACTCATCAGCATTAGTTCAGTCAGTTTGCAATGCAAAGCAAGCAAAGTATCACGAGTGAAGTTAGGAATTTGTTGCGCAGCCGCGATGCTCTCGCGCATCAAACTAAGTGCGTCATTATATTTGTCCTTTGAAGCCGCAGCTGATGCCTGCCTAGACAGCATCAACCAGCGGGCGTTCGGATCGGAAAAAACAAATGCAACCTTTCTAGTACTCTGATTATTGGAATTGGATGATTTTGTCTGATGACAGGAAGTCAGAGCAAAGCATATTAGGAGAAAAAAAAGTTTTTTTGGCAATTCGCAGATCCGTAGCAAAGCATCAACAGCAGGTCTGATCGAGGACAGATCTGATTATAGATTATTGCGACGACCAGAGGTCCACTCTAAGCAGAAATGCTGAGGTGCAAATCGCCTTCAGAGGCGTAGTGATTGAGGAAATAGCTTGGAACTCTAATTGCGACCGGAACCAGTTGCCTCAACCGAGTCCGCGATTCAAATAAACTGGAACGTCCCAATTTCGCATCTTCTTGCTCCGCGCTTGGCGATGAGATTAGATCGACTTCGAGAACCCGGGCTCAACTTCGTTCCAGTCGGTGAGAATAATTTATCTAACGCACAGCCGATGAGTCGAGATTATCGTTTAGGGCCGCGACAATCGCGATCGACAGGAGCAAAATGGCAATCAAGTCGAAATAATCGAAGTTCATCCTTCACCTCTGGCGTATCGTATGCCTCTTTCAAGAACCAGTTTCGGAAATTAAAGCTGGCAGCGAATTCCTAATCCACAAATGGGTTCTGTCTTTCAGTCGCTGTTCGTACACCAATCACATAACCGCCAACACCAATATAACTACCAACAAAGGCACCAGTCCGGTTTGAATAAGGCTCCTCAACGGTTGTTGC
>CAZRMH010000069.1:8127-25245 GCA_964600935.1 uncultured Candidatus Obscuribacterales bacterium | reverse complement strand
GGTGTGATTGTCGGTCTGCCGGTAGCCGGCAACAAAACGTTGTTGGAAGCGAGCATCAGCATATGTGCTTCAGCTTGAGCCTCAACGGAAAGCGGCACGTGGACAGCCATCTGGTCACCGTCGAAGTCGGCGTTGAATGCAGCGCAAACGAGCGGGTGCAATTGAATAGCGCGACCTTCTACGAGAACAGGCTCGAATGCCTGGATTCCAAGTCTGTGGAGCGTAGGTGCACGGTTGAGTAGAACAGGGTGACCTTGAATTACTTCTTCAAGAATTTCCCAGACTATCGCCGAGCCTTTCTCAATCTGCTTCTTAGCGGACTTGATGTTCTGCACGATCTGGCGTTCGATCAGTTTATTGATAACGAATGGTTTAAACAGTTCGATTGCCATTTCACGCGGCAAGCCGCATTGATGCAATTTCAAAGTTGGTCCAACTACGATAACGGAACGACCGGAGTAGTCGACGCGCTTACCGAGAAGGTTCTGACGGAATCGTCCTTGCTTACCTTCGATAATGTTGGAGAGCGATTTCAGTGGACGGTTGTTAGGACCGACTACTACTCTTCCGCGACGACCGTTGTCGATCAAGGCGTCAACCGCTTCTTGAAGCATCCGCTTTTCGTTTCTGACGATAATTTCCGGAGCGCCCATCTCGAGCAAACGAGCTAGACGATTGTTCCGGTTGATTACCCGACGATAGAGGTCGTTCAAATCGGAGGTTGCGAAACGTCCACCGTCGAGCTGGACCATTGGTCTCAGATCCGGAGGAGTTACAGGTAGATTATCGAGCACCACCCAGGTTGGATCAGTGTGCGAATTGAGCAGCGCTTCAACGAGACGAAGACGTTTGATGATCTTGGCGCGTTTTTGTTGTGAACCTGTAGCCAGATTGAGTTCATCTCTCAATTGAACTGAGAGTTCTCTCAAGCCTGGCAGCTCGAGCAAACGACCACGATCTTCCATGTTGTCCGGACGCTCGTAAGCTGGTTTGGCCAGCTCGTGAAGCAAGTGTTTGATTGCTTCGGCGCCGATGCCGACGTCGAACTGTGAGTTCGGATCGTCGAGCAGTTTTTCGTACTCTTCTTCAGTGAGCAATTGATACTTGTTCACATCAGTGACGTTGCCTGCGTTCGTGACGATGTAGGCATTGAAGTACACGACTTGTTCGAGATCACGCAATGGCAGGTCGAGTAGCAAACCGATGTAACTCGGGATACCTTTGAGGAACCAGATGTGCGTAACCGGCGAAGCCAGGTTGATGTGGCCCATGCGATGGCGTCTGACTTTAGAGTCAGTCACTTCTACGCCGCAGCGTTCGCATGTGATACCACGGTGTCTGACTCGTTTGTACTTACCGCAGTAGCACTCCCAGTCCTTCGATGGTCCGAAGATCCGTTCGCAGAAAAGACCATCTTTTTCCGGTTTCAATGTCCGGTAGTTAATGGTTTCCGGCTTGGTTACTTCGCCGTGCGACCAACTCAGTATGCGTTCTGGTGAAGCGATACCGATTTTGATGTAATCAAAACGATCAATGGTAGTGGTCATGTGGTCCTAGAACCTCCTTGAGGCATGGCGCAAAGCCATAACTTAATCGAATACTGTATTGCGGTGAACTAAAAACGCTGTCGAGCAGGGCGAGAAGTTATTCTTCTTCGTCGCCTTCGACCCAGTCTTCGTCCTCTGCTTCTGCTAATGCAGGAACAGCAACTTCTTCTTCTGGTTCTGCGCTCACCCATTCTTCGTCTTCTTCGTCCGCTTCTTCTTCAACATCAGGTGCAATGACTTCGCCAGTCACATCATCTGTTCGGAAGGTGCGTTTCTTGGCGACGACTTCAGTTTCTTCTTCGTCTTCATCGTCATCGGCATAGACGTTGGCTTCGTCCGCTTCGATACCGTATGAAACCCGCTTGGCGCGCTTCGGTTCGGTAAAGTCGGTTGCGCCACTGCTGTATCCGATCAAATCAGAGTCATCATCAGGTCCGCCGGTTTGCACCAGCCCTGATACCGCACTCTCTGCACCGGATATGACACCACTCGATCCCAACTTGTGAGAAGGCATCGGAGGAATCATGCCGGATCCGCCACCAGGCAAGCCTGCGGAAGCGAGTCCTTCGGTGACATTAGCGAGCGATGGATCGCGACCACCGATCTGTCCGAGTCCAGGCATTCCTTCAAGCGCCATGGCGGCTGATGGAACGACTGATTCAGCGCCGATTTCGCCCATACCGAGCTCAATTGGAGACAAGCGTCTCAATCCGCGCGGACGTGCATCTTCGACTTCCGTCATCAGGTCGACTTCGATTTCGTGGCCATCGCGTGTGCGTTTGGCGACTGAAACGTCGAGACCAATCGACTGCAACTCACGAACCAGTACCTTGAAGGATTCAGGGATACCAGGACGTTTCAGGTTTTCACCTTTCACAATCGACTCATAAGCTTTTGAACGACCGTTTACGTCATCCGACTTGATGGTCAACATTTCCTGCAAGGAGTAGGCAGCGCCGAACGCTTCCAGTGCCCAGCATTCCATTTCTCCAAGTCTCTGTCCGCCGAATTGAGCTTTACCACCGAGCGGTTGCTGGGTGACCAAACTGTAAGGTCCGGTTGAACGAGCGTGGATCTTGTCGTCGACAAGGTGGACCAGCTTCATCATGTAGATTTTGCCGACAGCGACGAGGCTATCAAAGGCGTTTCCGGTTCTGCCGTCATACAGAGTGACTTTACCGGTGTCATCTACCCAAGGGGCATTAGCGATGATTTTGCCTTTTTGAAGTTCTTCGTGAACCATCACGGATGATGCTTCAGGTTTGAACATTTCGTCGAATGGTGGCACTTCGTAACGGTTACCCGTCAACATTCCGGCGAATCCGAGGAGTGTTTCGAACGTTTGTCCGACGTTCATCCGCGAAGGTACGCCCAGTGGATTGAGGACAATGTCGCATGCGGTGCCGTCCGGTAAGTAAGGCATATCTTCGACAGCGAGAATCTTCGCGACGATACCTTTGTTTCCGTGACGTCCTGCGACCTTGTCTCCAACGGAGATTTTACGTTTTTGAGCGATATAGACACGCACCACTTTGTTTGCAACAGGTGGCAGTTCATCACCCTTCTCACGATCGAACACTTTCACGTCTACGACGCGACCGCCTTCACCGTGTGGAACGCGCAGCGAGTTATCACGCACGTCACGAGCTTTTTCACCGAAGATTGCGCGAAGCAATTTTTCTTCTGGTGGGTGTTCGGATTCTCCCTTCGGAGTGATCTTACCGACCAGAATGTCATCGGGATATACACGTGAACCGACCCGGACAATGCCGCTTTCATCGAGGTGACGCAACGATTCTTCCGAAACGTTCGGCACTTCGCGAGTGATTTCTTCCGGACCGAGTTTCGTCGATCGGGCGTCAATCTCTAGCTTTTCGATGTGGATCGAAGTCATGACTTCGTCATAAACGAGACGTTGACTGATCAAGATCGCATCTTCAAAGTTGTAGCCTTCCCATGGCATGAAGGCCACGAGCAGGTTTCGACCTACTGCCAATTCACCTTCTTTGGTGGCGGCACCATCGGCGATGATTTGTCCGTGTTGAACTTCTTGTCCAGTGCGCACAATTGGCTTCTGGTTCAAGCATGTATCTTGGTTCGAACGTTGGAATTTGTTCAGTCTGTACTTAACTAGACGTTTGTCAGCCGTTCTCACATGGATGGCATTGGCGGTAACGTATTCAACCTTGCCGTCGACATCAGAGACGATAACCATCCCCGAGTCTTTTGCAGCTTGCTTTTCGATACCGGTTGTCACCATGGCACGCTCGGTTTGCACCAGAGGCACCGACTGACGTTGCATGTTCGATCCCATCAGGGCTCGGTTAGCATCGTCGTGTTCAAGGAATGGAATCAACGCCGTTCCGACTGAAACGATCTGAATCGGTGAAACACCGATGTAATCCACTTCTTCCGGACCGGTCTGAATAAATTCGGCCTTGTAGCGTACCGGAATCGATTCGACTCCGAAGGTTCCATCATCGTTAACGTTGACATCGCCTGGTGCTACGCGGAAGTTGTCTTCCTCGTCTGCTGTCAGGTAATCCTTCTTCGTTGTAACGATGCCGTTTTCGACTTTCCAGTAAGGAGTTTCGATGAAACCGTATGCGTTAACTCGGGCATGAGTCGCCAATGAACCGATAAGACCTGCGTTCGGACCTTCAGGAGTCTCTACCGGGCAGATGCGTCCGTAGTGGCTCGGGTGAATGTCTCGAACCGCGAAACCGGCGCGTTCTCTAGATAGACCACCAGGTCCAAGTGCTGACAGTCTGCGCTTGTGCGTCAGTTCAGCAAGTGGGTTGGTTTGGTCCATGAACTGAGACAACTGGGACGAACCGAAGAATTCGCGGATCGCAGCGACCAGCGGTTTGGTATTCAACAAGTTGGCAGGTGTCAGTGTGTCTGCGTCTTGCAAGGTCATACGTTCACGAACGATACGTTCCAAGCGGGTTAGACCGATACGGAACTGGTTCTGAAGCAGTTCTCCGACAGAACGGATACGACGATTGCCGAGGTGATCGATATCGTCAGCTTGTCCTTCATCGAAGTTCAAAGCGATCAGATAGTCGACAGCGGCGACGATGTCTTCCGGTGTCAGTGTGCGGTTTGCTTCTGGAACGTTCAGTCCGAGCTTCTTATTCAACTTATAGCGACCAACGCGACCAAGGTCATAGCGCTTGTCATCGAAGAATCGGCTGTCAAGAATACTTTGACCACCAGCGACCGACGGAGGGTCACCCGGGCGAAGTTTTCTGTATACCTCTATAAGGGATTCTTCCCGAGTCTTGTTATTGTCCTTTTCAAGAGTCTTTTTCAGGAAGTCGTGATGGCGGAAGATGGTTTCCATCTCCGAATCCGAGTATCCAAGCGCTCTGAGAAGAGTGGTCGCAGGAAGCTTCCGGTTCTTATCAATCTTGACGTAGATTATGTCGTTTGAATCTGTTTCGAACTTGAGCCAAGCGCCACGGTTCGGAATCAATGTCGCGGAGAATGTACGCTTACCATTCGTGTCGACATCACGTTTGTAGTAGATTCCGGGGCTTCTTACGATCTGCGAAACGATAACGCGCTCGGCACCATTTATAATGAATGTACCGCGGTCGGTCATCATCGGGATATCGCCGACGTAGATCTCCTGCTCTTTTATTTCACCAATCTCCCGATTGACCAGGCGCATCTGGATGCGTAGCTTCTTTGTGTAGCTAGCATCAAGCGCCCGAGCTTCCTCGGGGGTCTTGGGTTTGTTCGGTTCAGTGTGATCCTCGAACGAATAATTCGTCAAGAAATGGAGCTCAAGTCTTCCTGTGTAGTCCTTGATAGGACTGAAAGCCTTTAGCTCTTCTGCTAAACCTTCTTCAATGAACCAACGAAACGAAGCCTTCTGGATTTCGGCTAGGTCGGGCAAATCGGATATGCGCGAACCACCGACTCCGAAGGTTCGGACGCGCTCAGACAACTCTAAAGCCATCGGTTACCTCTGGTATTCTGGCTGGACAAAATCGACAAAAGCAATTGCAGATGCCTATTATGGGCACGGAGCAGCAACTATAAGTAGAGAGTATTTTATTGTCAATCAAACTGTTGTGAAACATAAAGCTGGTCCAGGCATCAGGCAATTACGTAAATAATTGCTAAGGTGCGAAAACTGAAGCCCTATGTAGCTGTTGAAATTTTATAACTCGATTTCATTATTGCCATAAACCGACCGATAAAGACACACATCGTTAAAGTTTCTTAAGCAGAGAGCCGTTTTTGGGGCGATGTGGCTGTCATAATTGTTCTATAAAGAGCTAGAACCGATCTGAGCGTGACCTCCGAAGAAACGCTGCCAGTAAGCTCTTTAGCCATCTGGGGATGGAGCGCTGCTGGTGTGGCGTGCGGTCTTCAAAACCGTTGTGGGGTAGAGAAACGCTATCCCGGGTGGGTTCGATTCCCATGCGTCCCCGTTTTATTACAAAACTAAATCGAAATTCTAGTGGCATTGCTTCGTGTTCCTTAACGAAGTCGACGTTTTGCGATCCGAATTTCGATTTCAACAAGACGATTTTTAAAGAAGCGATTCAATTTTTTGAATTTTCGAGAACAAATTCGATCGCTCGACGTCCGCTCTTTTGAACCGAATTTCGCGATTTTCCTCTTAGCATCCCTGTCATTTCACCAAAAAAACAAAAATTTTTGCATAATGCATAAAAGAGACTCTTGATCTTGACGAGATCTCAAGTCCGGCACCCTGACTGCCTTTTGTCAAAGTCACTACGGGCGATATCACGTCATATTCGACCTTGACATCTCGAAATCAAGTGCCTGGGGGGCTTTACAATCTTTGGTAACTTCTCATAATAATGAGTGTGGATCACAAAATTTCTCAATTACTAGAAAGTCGGTCAAATGTGAACGGGCAACAAGGGGCAACCTGGTTAGATCAGTTTGCAGGTTATTTAGAAGTAGAACGCAATTATTCGTCTCATACGATTCGCGCCTACCTCAATGACCTCAGGCAGCTAATCGACAGTACTTCCAGTCCAGTCGAATCTGGACCCCAACCGGGGCCAGCAGCTCTTGAGGCAAACCATGTAACTTTTCGTCCAGGTGATGCTTTTGCAACGCCCGGCCATCAGTCGCTGCCTCATTTTTCCGCGCCTAGTCCTGAGGTTGAGTTCGCCGCTCAATCCGGTCAAAGCGCATCCTGGCTTGAAGCCGAGGGTTTAAAAACCTATATTCGGCAAATCCAGGAACAGTACAGCCGTCCAACAGTTGCAAGAAAAATCTCTGCAATTCGAAGTTTCTACAAGTATCTTCGACGCGAGCAACTGATTGACGAGGATCCCTCGAAACTCGTCAGAGGACCAAAACTCACACGCAAGCTCCCTTCATGTCTCGACAGAGACGAAGTGGTGCGTTTGCTTCTCGCACCTGACATGACAGTTCTCGGCGTTCGCGACCGGGCTCTCATGGAAGTGCTCTATGCAACAGGTATGCGAGTAAGTGAACTCTGCAGTTTGAAAGTCCATGACTACAATCAAGAAGCCATGGAGATGCGGGTTACCGGTAAAGGTAGCAAAGAGCGCGTCGTACTTTTGAACCAGAGTGCTAATGCCTGGTTGAGAAAATACTTGAACGAATACTGGCCAAAACTGGCTGGTGGTCGGACTCCTCAACCGGAAAGCCCATTGTTCGTAAGCCGTCAAGCTACTCGACTTTCATCGCGTTCAGTGCACAGAGTTGTGCTCAAATACGCGAAGAAGGCGAAGATCGACAAGGCAATTACGCCTCATACTCTGAGGCATACATTTGCAACGCATCTTCTCGAGGGCGGAGCGGATCTGAGAGTGGTTCAAGATCTTCTTGGACACACCACTATCAATACCACCCAGATCTACACACACGTTAGCCTCGATCGCCTGCGGAGAATCTACTCCAATACGCATCCAAGGGCATAACAAATTTGAGCGCGGTCGTTCAAACAATCGAATTAATCGATTGCAGAACTGTCAAAACGCTCGGTTGAACGATACAGAGAAGAGCCGCATCACTCACCAGGTGCGGCTCATTTCTTTTGCCCGCGGAATTCATGGTTTTCCCCGTGGAATATTACAGTCGATGAAAACTATGCTTGGGCATGCCGGTTTAAACCAGTGGAGGCGCCAACAATGTTTACAAGCAAAAACGTTTTTTCTGTACTTTGCTTCTGCTTCTGCATTTGCCTCTTTAGTTGCCTGAAGCAACCTTTGCCGGCTGCGGAAACCTCAAAGAACGTCGTGCTTGCCAGTCTGGTTACAGAGAAGGGTGGCAATGTTCCAAGGGGCTTCGAAAATGCTGGAGATTTGCGGGTATTTGTCGACGGTAGAGTCCAGATGATTGGCTCTAAAAGGAGCCTGACCAACTTAATATCCGACAAACACCTGAAATCATTCCCTGACATCGAGCCTGATTGGGTTACAGGCGACCATATCACGACTTCCAAGCTCGATGCGCTCCGAAAGGCGATTGACTCGACCAATTTCGATCAACTGAAGATCAACAAAGACGCACCGCGACCGAGTAGCGAAGACGCAGCCGACAGGGTGGCAGTATTTCAAAAGGGCAATCAAAGAATAGTCATTCAACTCTGGCAAGTAAGCAATATGTCGCTTCTGGAGCCCGTCCTCTCGCGACTGGCAGATTGTGGCATCGCAGGGTTTGGCGAGGCGCGCAAGAATTCCAAAGCCGGCCCAAGTTGACGAAGTAACGGGCCAATTTCGGGCTCAGCCGGCTTCATCTTGGCTTGCCAGTTATATAGGAATCTTGTTGTAAGTAATGTCGGATACTTGCCTCAAAGAGCTAGAATGAATAAGGACGTCATGAGCGATTCGGTTTGCGCATGATGCCGTTTACGTTTCCAATGTGAGATTCGCATGGAGTGGGCGGACTACAAAGCTAAGGTCAAAGAAGCGCTCGAGAAGAGCAAATTCGATGTCGCGGAAGCGACCTTGCTGCAAGCACTACAGTGGTTGAAGGACACGGGCGGTTCAAACGAACGGCTCTGCCTCTGCTTGGATCAACTGGCCTGGATTTACGTAAACATCCGAGACTTGGACCGGGCGGCGACCTGTTATAAAGAGTCACTCGACATTAAGACTCAAATTCTCGGAAACCAGAATCCAATCGTCGCTAGAGCGTGCAAAAAGCTCGCCACGGTTGTCTATATGCAGAAACGATTCGACCTGGCAGAGAAATATTCCAAAGAGGCGCTCAACATCTTCAAAGCGACTCTAGGTCTCGAGCACGAGGAGACGCAGCAGACCTTAAGCGACTTGGTCTCTCTGCTCCGTAAAATGAACCGCAACATCGAAGCCAACATACTTCAAAACATCGGTCGGCAAGCGCCAACCCCAGCAATCGAAGCGGCCGTCGAACAAGTGCAACGAGGCTATTCCACCAGCCAAACGTTTCTGCGCATCAAGGTTTGCTCCAATTGCGGGCTGCCGTTCGATGGCGAGTTCTGTATGCGATGTACCGAAGGACGCATCAGTGCCCAGAAGGCCCCTCCGCCACTGACGCCGCTGCCGGAGCAACAACAGCAGTCGGCACCACTCTCTGATCAAAACACGCGGCAAGGTCACCCCCAGAATCAAATGCCGCTGCAAAACCAACCACTTAGTCAAGAAATGGGACAGCCCCAGCCGTTTCAGCCGCAGTTTCAAGATTCGGCCCCGCAGCAGAACCAATCATCCAGTCAACCGCAGCCTCAAGATTCAATTCCACCGCAGTTCCAGTCATTTAATCGAGAATCGGGTCAGCAGCAGCCGGTTCAGCCACTCCCTCAAGATTCAATTCCGCCACAAAACCATTCGATCAATGATCAGTCAACGCAAAAGCAGCCCTATCAAAACCTAGACCAACTGCCGCAATCGTTTAACGAATCACAAAACTCGCAACAAAATGCAGATCAGCCAACATCTTCTCAACCATTTGGAAACTCACAGCCAGCAGACTATCCGGGGCAACCACCGTTTCAGCCGGCATTAGATCAAAACGCTCAGTCACTACACGCGGTGCCCCCACCGGTCCAAAATCCGCTACCAAATTTGCAGCAAAACCAGGGGCAGTTGCAGCAACCGGTCCCAGGCAGGTCAATGGATTCAGCGCACAACTTGGGCACCACCGGTGGTTTTCAAATTCCTAACGCTTCCAGTTTCGCCGAGATGGGCGCATCGCAACACTTCCCTGACGCTCGCAATTTGGAAACCACAGGCGGCTTCCAACAAGTGCCTGATGCCCAAGGCCCCAATAGCAACAGCGGTGGTTTCTCAAAACAACCATTTGCCACTGAAGACTATCAAATGGACACCGGCAATTTTCAACAAGGCACTGTCAATCAGGCCGTCTCAGGCAGCTGGAACGCCAATGACAATCCGTCGGGCTTACAACAGTCGCCTAACAACGACGGAAAAAATCCCGACCTGCCAAACGAACAGCAGTAATGCACCAAAAACAATAGTGCAATCGACCGCTGGCCCAGACCTATTCAAAAGAAGAGTCGAACTCTAGAATCGGTCGCATAATTGTTAGACGGATCACATCCAGCAAGGAATTCGTAAGAGTTTGTCGGCGCCATGTAGCGGCACGCTTGTTTCCTCATGTCCTCGGATATAATGACATTTGTCTATCGACAGGTCGGGTTTTGACAAAGCGAAGATCAGTAGCGAAGAAAAAAAGAGAGAACGGACCGGCCGTGCTCTTCTTCAAGGCGATCAAATTGCTCGCGCTCACCGTCTGCATTGTCGTCGCGGTCGGAATGGGCTATCTCGGCGCATCTTTGTACGGACAATTGCAAGATTTGCCAGACATAACACTGGTTGAACGCTACGAACCGATCGAAGCAATTCAGATTTTCGATCGAAACGATCAGATGGTCTGTACTGTAGAAGGTGACGAAGATCGCCGCTGCATCCCGCTCAATCAAGTTTCAACTCAGATGCAACAAGCCATTCTGGCTGCTGAAGATCACCACTTCTACGAACACAACGGCGTCAACTTTATCAGTATCGGTCGCGCCATGCAGACCAACTTGAAGGCTGGACGAACTGTCCAAGGCGGTAGCACCATCACTCAGCAGCTGGTGAAAAACCTGTTCTTCAGCGACGCTGGTAGGACCTTCGATCGTAAGATCAAAGAAGGTTATATGGCCTGGAATCTCGAGACTAAGTACGGCAAAGAACGCATTCTCGAGATGTATCTCAATCAGATTTATTTCGGAAACAACGCTTATGGAATTGAGCGAGCAGCCAAACGCTATTTCAACAAACGCGCAGCAGAACTGAATCTTGCCGAATCATCGTTTCTGGCTGGTCTGGTAAAAGCACCATCCGATTTAGGCGATGAAAAGGGTCGTCCAAAAGCTGTCAACCGCCAGCGAGAGATCATCGATAAGATGGTCGAGTACGGATACATCACCGCGAAACAAGGCGAGGACGCCAAGAATTACAAGCTCACATTCAAAAAGGGTGGCAACCCGATGCAACGCCATCCTTATTATGTAAGTTATGTCATGGAACTGCTGCGCGATCGATTCAGTCAAGCAGAACTTCGACGTCAGGGTTTGCGAGTCTATACCAACCTTGATGAAACCGCTCAAACTCTGGCTGAGAACGTTCTTGCCGAGCGCATCAAAAAATCACCGAAGGGCATCACTCAAGGTGCCATGGTATCAGTCCTGGTGCAAGACGGTTCGGTAGTCTCGCTAGTCGGTGGAGTCGGAAACTTCTGGACACACCAGTTCAACCGCGCGACTCATGCCCATACCGCAGGATCTTCATTTAAACCTTTTGTCTATTTGACTGCCTTCTTGAGAGGTTCTCTCGGTCCGGATTCGATCGTCGAAGACACTCCGCTTGTCGTAAAACAAAGATGGGGTCTGCCCGATTACTGCCCGAAGAACTTCGATCATAAATACATGGGAAGAATTCCAGTTCGCACCGCCTTGATGTTGTCACGCAACGTGCCCGCGGTGAAAACCGCCCAATCACTGGGAATGGAGAGCATTATCGAGACAGCCCGACAAGCTGGTATCACTTCACAGTTGGACAAAAACTTATCACTCGCTCTTGGAAGTTCTTCCGTTTCACCTCTAGAAATGGCTGGTGCTTATGCCACTTTCGCCAGGGCCGGTGTTTACATCACACCTCAAGTACTTCGCAAAATCGAAAACAATCGCGGACAAATAATCGAAGTTTTCGAACCTAAAGTTGACAAAGTGTTTCCTGTAGAACCAGTCGCAAGGCTGGTCAGTATACTCCAGGACGTCGTCAAAAGAGGTACCGGAACCGCCGCAAAACTAAAAGATCGTCCGGTAGCAGGCAAAACCGGTACATCCAACGAGGCTCGAGACGTTTGGTTCATCGGCTTTACGCCGGACATGGTCACCGCGATCTGGGCAGGTAACGACGAGCACAAACCAATACCAGGAAGCCACGTCACCGGCGGTGGTTTGATGGCTCCGACTTTTAAACAATACATGGAAGCCTATTACACAGCCAGACCGCACCCAGCCGGTTCATTCGTCGAACCGACGCCTGGTCTGGACGAACCGTTGAAACAAGACGGTGATGCCAATGCAAAACTCGCCGGTATCGGCGCCAAAACAGATAATGGCGCGGCAGCGACCAGCACTGCCGATGGTGCCGAAAAACTTAAACAACCGGAAACAGCTCCTGAGACATTCGTCCCCGACAGCGGCCACGACAACGCATCCAATCCGGACGCCGCTCCTGTAGACCCTCTTTTGGCATCCCCATCAAGTTACTCAAACCAAAAAAACACTTCACCGCCGACAGCTCCGCCTATCGAAAAGCAATCAGGCAGCGGTGATGAATCGATACCGGAGTTTTAAAACCCAACCAAAGACTCGGGTACGAAATGAATAATCCTCTATCAAAAGACTCTCCGCTCGACTCATCGAGTCGATCAAATTCGTCCAGCGAAGACAGTTTCGCGACTTCAAATTTTGCCGACGAGATTACGGAGCGTCCAAGTCGAAATGCCATCGAACCAATCGACCTGGCGCTTCAACCCAAACCATCAAGAGCCGTGATTCTCTGGATGCTTCTCATTGCCATCGTTCTTGCCGTTCTCGGTTATGAAATGCATGGAGATAACCGCCCAGCCCTGAATGTCGTAATCAACATGACCGGTGAGGCCTCTGATTGCGAAGCAATTGTCGATGGCGAGTCGCGCGGGAAATTCGCTTCCAGCGACAAGAATGGTGACCAACTGATCTGGTTGAAACTAGATAACGGCAAACATCACATCGATATTCAAAAAGCTGGAAAGACTTTTCAATCTAGAGATTTTGAGGTCAAGGGCAAAGAGTACCTGAGATTTGATTCAGGAAGCGCTTCTGAGTCGAATTGATTCGAATTTCCAGACCGGAAACCGATAACATATATAAGTCCAAAACGTTAACAGCGACTCCAATCGCTGATAGCAAATCAACGCGCGAAAGAGGAACGTTATGGATGGAAAGCTGATGGGTCTAGTCGGGTTCGTCTCCATTCTTGGCTTGGCGTACCTGATGTCTAACAATCGCAAAGCGATCAACTATCGCCTCGTTCTTTCCGGACTGGCGATGCAATTGCTGATGGCGATCTTCGTTTTAAAAGTCCCGTTTGGACAAGAGCTTTTTCGCAATATCGGCGACGCGATTACCGAATTGCTGCACTGCTCTGACGCTGGTGCCGGCTTCGTTTTCGGTCCGCTGGTCACCGCACCGGACAAGATGGTTGAACTGTTCGGTCCCGGTGCAAATTTCATTTTCGCGTTTCGAGTTGTGCCCACGATCATTTTCGTTTCGGCACTCGTGAGCATCTCGTATTACCTTGGCATCATGCAACGCGTCGTTTCACTGGTCGCCAAGATAGTCGCCAAAATCATGGGCGCATCGGGCGCTGAGGCGATGTCCAACGCAGCCAGCGTGTTTGTCGGCCAAGTAGAAGCGCAACTGTTGATCAAACCTTATGTCGCATCGATGACGATGTCTGAATTGTTAGCTTCAATGACTGGTTCAATGGCGTGCGTGGCGGGCGGCGTCCTCGCTGTCTACATCGGCATCGGTATCAAAGCATCTTACCTGCTCACCGCAAGCATCATGGCTGCACCTGGTGGTCTGGTGATTGCCAAAATCGTTTATCCGGAAACCGAAGAATCGCAGACCAAAGGGACCGTAAAAATCGAAGTCAAAAAGACAAATGCCAACGTTATTGACGCGGCTGCTCATGGCGCATCCGATGGTTTGAGAATTGGTCTAAACGTATGTGCAATGTTGATTGGATTCATCGCGTTAATTCAACTCATGGACATCGTGCTCGGTCTGGTAGGAACCCAATTGTTCAACCTCGGAATCAGAGCGGATGCAATCGGCATCGACCTCGCGCACTTTACTCTCAAAGACATTTTTGGCGCGCTCTTTGCGCCAATCGCATTCATCCTCGGTATCCCGTGGCAAGACGCCCATGTATGCGGCGCCTTGATGGGTAAGAAATTGGTGATGAATGAATTCGTCGCATTCACAGATCTATCGGCAATCGTGAAAGGAGCATCAACAGTTCACATTTCACAGCAAGCAGAAACGATCGTGACATTTGCATTGTGCGGATTTGCAAATTTCAGTTCTGTCGCCATGCAAATTGGTGGCATCGGAGAAATCGCTCCATCGCGCAGAGAAGACCTTGCCCGGCTCGGTATGAAGGCGCTTGTTTGCGGCACTATGGCTAGTTACTTATCGGCAACCCTGGCAGGCCTTTTGATATGACATCGGAACCTCGAAGTGCCGGCTTCAATCCGCGCTTATTGATCTGGATCGTAATTGCAATTGTTGGCGCATACGCTTTGAGCGTGCTTGCCATCACCCGCGGTGAACCGGTCAACGGCGTGTGGATGATTGTCGCCGCTGGCTGCACCTTCTCAGTGGCTTATCGGTTTTACAGTAAATTCATCGCCGAAAAAGTTTTCCAACTCGACGACAACATTCCAACGCCAGCAGTCGTAAAAAACGATGGCAAGGATTTCGTGCCCACCGACCGCTTTGTTCTCTTCGGTCACCACTTCGCTGCCATCGCCGGAGCTGGTCCGCTTGTCGGGCCGATTCTAGCAGCACAATTCGGATTTCTTCCGGGCACGCTCTGGATTATTATTGGCGTTGTTGTCGCCGGAGCCGTTCAAGATTTTGTTATCCTCTGCGCCTCGATGAGACGCGGTGGCAAATCACTCGGACAGATGGCGAAGGAAGAAGTTAGTCCGCTTGCCGGCGTAATCGCGCTCGTTGCAATCCTGCTGATCATGATGATCTTGATTGCGGTTCTTGCCGTAGTGATAGTGAACGCACTGAAGGCGTCGCCCTGGGGTTCATTTACACTGTTGATGACGATTCCAATCGCGATGATCGTCGGCATATACATGCGAATGATTCGTCCGCACAAAGTTCTCGAAGGCTCAATCATCGGCGTAGCTCTAACCATTTTTGCGGTCATCGCCGGTCGCTGGGTAGCCGACGATCCAACCTGGGCAAAAGTATTCACGCTCACCGGAGAACAGCTAGCCATCTCGGTTATGCTCTATGGTTTTGTCGCATCGGTATTGCCGGTCTGGTTGCTGTTAGCACCACGCGATTACCTTTCTGCATTCTTGAAGATCGGCACGATTGCTCTGCTCGCATTAGGTATCATCTTCCTGAGACCGGACATGCAGATGCCACCACTGACGGTTTTCGTCAACGGCGAAGGTCCAATTTTTCAAGGCGGTATCTTTCCGTTCTGCTTTATTACTATCGCTTGCGGAGCCATTTCCGGCTTCCATGCATTGATCTCGTCAGGAACCACTCCGAAGATGATCGCCACCGAATCGCAAGCGAGACCGATTGGTTACGCGGCGATGCTATGCGAAGCAGCCGTCGCAGTGATGGCCATGGTGGCAGCCTGTGTTCTCGAACCAGGAACCTACTTTGCCATCAATTCACCAGGCGGTGTGGTCGGCACTGACCCGGTGGCAGCCTGCCAGACCATCGCCGGTTGGGGCTATGCTGTCACCCCCGAATCAATGGCAAAACTAGCCAGCGATGTCGGCGAAACCTCCTTATGGTCGCGCACAGGTGGCGCGCCAACGCTAGCAGTAGGCATGGCACACATTTTCGCAAACTGCCTAAAAGCGATTCCCGGACAAGAATCCGCAATCGCATTCTGGTATCACTTCGCGATTATGTTCGAAGCACTATTCATCCTCACCTGCCTGGATGCCGGAACGCGTGTCGGGCGGTTTATCGTTCAAGACTTTCTTGGTTTATTCAGCAAAAAACTCGGTGAAACGAGCTGGTATCCCTCAATTTTCCTGAGCTCCGCACTCGTCGTGGGCGGCTGGGGATATTTTCTCTACCAGGGCGTTATCGATCCACTGGGCGGTATCAACAGTCTGTGGCCGCTGTTCGGAATCTCCAATCAGCTCCTCGCGGTCGTTGCATTATGCGTCGGCACCACAGTTATAGTTCGGATGAACAAAACGAAATATGCATGGGTGACACTCGTGCCGCTCGTCTGGTTGCTTTGTGTGACAGTCACCGGTGGATGTATAAAGATCTTCAGTCCTTCACCGAAACTCGGTTTCCTCGCCCATGCCGAGAAACTGAAAGTAGACCTGACCACCGCTGCTGGTGCCGATCTTCAAAAGATTCCAGTTTTGATTTTCAACGACTATCTGGATGCATGTTTAGGTGGTTTGTTCATCATACTCGTGGCAATTATCGTTTTCGAATCAGTGCGAGTCTGGGTCACCAAGCCGCCTAAACGCGACGACGACTCGCCGCTGAGCAATTTAAACGACAGCGACAACCCCATGCGTTGCTGCTAAAAACTCGCGCCGCTTGCCTGCATTTACCGGATTGAGTAGAATGCAAGAAGAGCCTGGAATGGGAGACGTAGCAATTTTGAATTCTAATTCGCCTATTCTTTCGATAACGTTTGCCGGCGTAATCATCATTATGTTTTTCATTTCCATAATGGCGATCTGGCAAACTGGCTGGATGCCATCACCCAGGTACCTGAGCGACTTCACTTGTGGCACGATAACGATTTGGTCACTGGTGCTTCTCAGCTACAGCGTGGCCAGGCGCCTGGGTTATTCAATCGATTTATTCAACGCGAATTCCGACGATAGCGACGGCTCACAAACCACGGCGAGTGTGGATAGGCAGCCAGTTCAGCAAATTGATGGATTGACCGTTTGCGTCGGACTAATTTTCGTTGTCACAATCGCCTGGTTTTCGCTTACATTTGAATACTTAGTCCCTGACGAAATTCGCGATTACATCGTCTTCGGAATGTTCGGGCTCATGCTTATCTGTTTGTTCGACCTGCGTCCTCGCGATTGATGGTTACGGGTCTCATATAGAAAATCGAAGTGGATTGTCTTCGTAGAATGCCCACGACGGGTACAAATTAGCCACAGTTGAAATCATATTATGGTTTTGCGTTTCGCATGTGCTTACCCCTGCATCATCTCCGCACCATGCACTGATTTACAACGACTTTGAGTCGCGCGAAATGCC
>CAZRMH010000069.1:0-8117 GCA_964600935.1 uncultured Candidatus Obscuribacterales bacterium | reverse complement strand
CGGATTTGGTATCACCAATAGTTGCGATATTGGTGGAGGTCCGTAATTTGACAAACGATGCACTGGCATCGGATGTCGCTTTTGCATGCTCCGTTGCTGGAGTTACTCGCATTCATTTCTAAGGGAAGAGAGAAATGGTTGAATTTCGAGACGTTAGACAAAATTCTAGAAACGCGAATCAAACTGAAGGTGCCCTTGGTGGGCAAATCTTCGGTGATGCAAAACGCGAACGCCAGCAACGAAACGACAATCCGCAACCCCAACAGCAACAGCGAAAAGAGAACCCGCAGCCTGCCGTTCCCAGTCCGCGCAGAGACAATCCGAATGTTCCGCCGCGTGTGAATCCTCCGACGAACGAAGGCAGACGGCAACCAGATTTCAAGCCTCCTGCACCGAGAGACAACCCACAACCACGCGTCCAACCGACAGACAATCAGCCAAAGGTTCATCCTCAAACACCACGCGTTAATCCGCGCGATCAGTTTCCGAACCTCCCGAACACTCCGGGCAACCAGAGACCAGATCAGCGTCACCGCCCGGAGCAGCCTGGTCCAAAACCAGGAGAAGCGAATAAACCGCGTATAGACTTTCCTGATTTAAAACCTTTGAAGCCTGGTGGTAATCCCAATCCTGGGGTTAATCCGTCCAATTCTTCCGACTTTAGACCCGCCACACCATCAGATCGAAATCGCCCCGTCAATCCGAATCCTGGTCAAAACAACCCATGGACCAATCCATGGGGAAACAACGACAACCGCCCTGCCGTGCAAGTGGATCGTAACCGACCATCTGTAAATCCAGGCATGAATCCAGGCGCAGTCAGACCAACTGACTCACGACCAGCACTTCCCAACTCAAATCCTTTTGATTTCAATCCGCACGGCAATTTCAAACCGAGCAAACCACCGATTCAACCGACGCGTGACATAACCGAGCCAAGAGTCAGTCCGCAGCCCAGCGTTCAACCAGAACAATTTATTCCGAATAAGCAGAACCCCCAAATCGGAACTGAACAACAGCTTCAACCGAACCACCCGCCAAACCAATCACAACGGCAGCATGGTCTCGATCAATTTCTTCCACAACAGCGAAAACCAAGTGCACAAAGCATCATCGGCGGTATCGCTCAAGATTTGCTGCTCGGACCACAGAATCGCAGACCTGGTTACAATCCTGGTTACAACCCTGGCTATAATCCTGGCTACAATCCTGGCTACAACCCCGGTTACAACCCTGGCTATAATCCTGGCTATCGACCAAATACGCCCGGTGGAATTTTAAACGACGTCGTTCGCGATCTGATTAGCCCGGGACAAGGCTTTCAGCCGGGCTGCCATCCTAACAATTATGATCCTCGTTTCGCTCCGCGCTACGACCGGAATTACCCGCCGTACAACCCAAACTATAATCCGAATTACGACCCACGCTTCAACCCAGGAGCACAACCTGGAAACATAGTAGCAAGAAGGATTATCGGAGATGTAATCGGTGATCTGCTCAGTCCCAACAATGGTCCTGGATGCGATCCTCGCCTGAATCCCGGTTTCAATCCACGCTTGAACCCCGGCTTCGATCCTCGTATGAACCCAGGCTACGACCCCGGTTACCGTCCGGAATACAACCCCAATCCAGGATACGGTCCAGACGTTTATCCCCCAAATTACAATCCTCAATTTCGTCCAGATCGTCCACAAACAGGGCAAGTTCGCGAATTCATCAGACAGGGATTAAGCAATCTCCGCAACAATCCACAGGGATTAGAAGGTCTCGTAAACGGGCTTGGATTGCTGGGTGAGACACAATTCAACATCGATCGCGAGCGTCGCGAATTAAACCTGGCGATGGACTTCACGCGCGCTTACGACACCCTCGCGCAGAAACAAGGGACACCTCCGAATCCAGAAATCAGGCGCGTGCTCGGAGGTTTGGACTCGATCAACCTGAGCCCGGATGCCTTGAATTTAAACTGGAAAAACGAACAGCTTCTGGCGATTGGAGACCAGACACAAGGTCCTGGAAAGGACATGCGCATTCTTCTTGGCGGCGGAACGAATCGAACCTCCTTCCAAATTCAAAGCACTGAGACTCGGCTGAATTTATCGAATATTCAAGGACTCGAGGCTGTCGATCCGCAAGGAAACAGATTGCGCGTTCATATGGTCGACCTAGATACGAGTGATCCGGCCGCTCCAAAAGGCTCGATAACAATCGATAATCCCGTTCCAAAACCTTCACAGTTGCCACCTACAGTTCAATGGCCGGAGCAAGTGGCAATCCCAATTCCGTTTAATCTGCCGCAGACCAAACAGATGGCGGATGCGCTACCAGGAATAATTAGAACTATTGACTCAACGCGCAACGCCGCTAAATCCGGAGATCTTTCGCAATTGGATCTGGGCAACATCATCGGCTTGTTGCGGACACCAAAACCACAACCGGCATATCCGGATGCTCAGCCCTATATCCAACCGGAGGTGCCACCACCTCCGCAACCAGAATTAGGTCCGCAAATTCCAGAACCCCCTCTACCTGGCATTGTAGATACGCCTCCTCAGCCGGAGGTGCCAACACAACCGGAGTCCATACCTCAGCCGGAAGTACCGCTGCCACCACCGGCAGCAGACCTGCAGCCGACCACACCGACAATCACTGAGCCTAGACCAAGAATAAATTCACTTCTCCAGGGCACCAGCACAGGACGTTTTCTAAATGGACCTCAACGGGAAACGACTCTCCCACACACCACACTAACTCAGCCCGAGACAACTCCAACGCGCTCCCGTCCATCGCTAGGAAATGTCGATTACTTTGATATACCTTCAGCACCCGCAAGAGCAACCGGCTCGACACCGACAGATCAACCAAGTCAGCAACCGCTGGAGCCGACAGTGACACCACCAGCGCTACCATCAGCGACTGAACAGCCGGCAATGCCACAGACCGCGGAACGAACAGTGATACCACAAGCGGTGACGCCGGCACCGTCACCACAAGCGGTAGAAGCAACGGTATCAACGCCCGGCGACAGACCGTTGAGCATGAACAATAATCGCGGCGCCCGTGTGCGTCCAGAGGACATCTACAGCGAGACTGGAGTCAAAGTTGAAGCTGCCGGCAAAATTGGCCCGGACCGACTGTTCTCTCTAATTTTTCAAGACGCCGATCAAAACGGACCAATGGTTACCGGTTTTCAGCGCGCGCTTGCAGACACCCGTTTCCTCAAAGATCTAGACAGCATCAGCAGTACACTTAATCGTTTCGATGTAGATAAGCCAAGAAAATCAATCACCGTCGGTTTAGATTTTGCGAAAGCTTATGACACCATTGAAACCGACCGTTCAAAATACAAACCAGAAACCAGAAGTTTTCTAGCCGGTTTAGAATCAGTAACCATCACACCAGAACAGATTCGGCTCAAACTAAACGGTCCAGGCAAATTGCCAATGGATGGCGAGGGTTTGAAAAAAGCGGACCTCTGGATGGGCACAAACAAGGGCGAAACCACGTTCGACATTCAAACAACCGACACAACCGCAAGTCTGAAAAACATAACGGGTCTTCAGGTCGAAGTTCCAGCGCTGGGCAAGAAGCTGAATGTATACGAGGTCAACATTGACACTACTAGCGGAACGCCAACGATTACCGCAATGATCGATAATCCATTCGACAAACCACCACTGGTGCCAGAAAGCACGTGGTCGAACACCACGATGTGGCCAATCGAACTTGGAAAAACTCCAGAGGAAATCGCCGCAGTAAGCGAACGTTTACCGAAAACGCTCAAGTCATTGCACTCCATGCGTCAAGGCGCGCAGAGCGGCGCACTGGCCGAGCGCATCGGTAATCTAACGAAAGAAGAAATCATCAAGATGCTGAAGTTCTAACGCAAAAACACCGAAGTTTCCAGGAAAGCCAAATCGGCACTGATATCGAACTTCTAATTACGCTGACACAGCCAACAGTCGATCAGCTAGAATAGGGCGGGTCCCGATTGGCTTGTCATGAAACTACGACAAAAGGTTCTTATACTGATTGCAATTCCTATCATCGGTCAGTTTGCCTTTGTTGGATTTCTTCTTTTCGTGGTGCAACGTCAACTAGAAAAGTCAGCGTTACAAGAACAACATTTCCGCACTCAGACTCAGGAAATGACGAATCTCTCAATCTTGATGTACAAAGGCATCGGAAGCTTGTCCGTGTATGGAATGTCCAATCAACCCAATGCCCTAAAAAAATTCGACGAAGTGTATCAACAGCTACAGCGCAAAGTAGAATTGGTTTCACTTCTCGATCGAAATAGTGCCAGTCAGGCGTCCAAAAGAACGAAGGATTCGTTCATGCGAATGATGGGCAGTCTTTACTCAGCGCGGCAAATGCTTGAAGTGAAGGGCTCGATGGCTGGCGGACATTCACCAATTATGTTAGTAAATGATCTGCGACAAGAAATTGAAGAATCTCTGATTAATGTAGAAAAAAGTATTGATGAACGAGTAAAAGAAAGCCTTACGGACGTTCAACTCATAGAAAAGAGACGAACGGAATTCCAGGTTCGTGTCATCTCCTTTTTCGCGATAGACATGCTGGCTTGCTCAATTCTCTTTATCCTATTTGCACGAGACCTCGCCAGACGGTTTGACATCATCATAGACAACACCACGCGTATCTCGCTAGGCGAAGCGTTGAACAAACCTGTAGGCGGTCATGATGAGCTGACAGATTTGGACAACAACATTCGAGAGATGGAGCTAGCATTACGAACTGCTCAAGCCAGGAAAGAGCAGCTTATGAACATGGTCAGTCATGATCTGCGCGGTCCGCTCACCACGCTTCAAATAGTTTTCGAATTGTTGTTGACTAACAAAGCATTTGAATTGTCGGAGAAAACAGAAAAGAAACTTATTGATACGGACAAGGTCGTAAAACGGCTATCAAGGCTAGTTAACGACATCCTTGATTTTGATAAACTGAGAGTCGGCAAACTGGATTTGACACTGGATATAGTGTCTATCAAATCTCTATTGATTGAATCGGTCGAAGAGCTACAACCGCTGTTAGACAAAGAAGAAATAAGAGTATCTATTGAAGGAAATGATATAAACGCAGTCGCAGACAGAGAACGAGTGCCGCAAATCATAATAAATCTACTGTCGAACGCTATTAAGTTCAGTCCCAAGAAGAGTCAAATAACTATAGCAATCAGCAAACACGAATTAGAAGAAGAAGAAGAAGAAGAACAACAACAGTCATTAACCGAAGATGACAATAAGAAGTTCGCGAGAATTTCAATTCGAGATAGTGGTCCTGGCGTTCCAGAGCCGTATAGAGAGACTATTTTCCTGCCGTTCGAACAAGTGCCCGACGACAAACGTCCGAAGAAAGGCTCAACCGGGCTCGGGCTGCCAATCTGCAAAATGTTGGTCAACATCCACGGCGGAGACATCGGCGTCGAAGTTCCAGCTACCGGTGGCAGTATTTTTTGGTTTACTCTACCAATCGCAGAAAGTGATGAGCTCTAGGGTATATGAGTGACGAAAGGTTTTTAGAGGCACAGTCGTGGCAAAAATCCTAATCGTCGAAGACGATCCGGAAACTTTGGAAACGCTGAAAAGCTTTTTGTCGGCCGAACGTCATTCAGTCGACTCGGCTCCTCGCGCCGACGAGGCAATGGACTTTGTACTTACATATGAGTACGACGTGCTGATTGTTGATTGGGAGATGCCTGGCATGACCGGCATCGATTTTATTCAAAAATTTCGAGCAAACGGTGGAAACACGCCGGTCATCATGCTGACGGGCAAAAGCGCGACGGATGAGAAAATTTCCGGCCTAGATTCAGGCGCGGATTATTACCTGACAAAACCCTTCGAAGGTAAAGCATTGCTCTCGTTTATCCGAGCCAGTATGCGCAGAGCCCCGGAAATCGCGCCAGACACCATTGTCGTCGGTAACGTGCATCTGCAGCCGACATCTTCAGAGGTAACCTGCGACGGTCGCAGCGTGACCCTCTCTATAAAAGAATCTGCCGTTCTAAAACTTTTAATGCTGAACAAAGACCGAATCGTTTCGCACGAGGAACTTCAACGCGCAGGTTGGTCGGAGCAGGAGGTACCCTCCGGCACTATAAGAGTCTTCCTCACCGCGCTGAGAGAGAAACTGCAAAAGATCGGCGCGACGACAAAAATCCTCAGCGTCAGGGGATACGGCTACCGAATCGAATAATTTTTGCGTTTCACACTCACCTAACGTTTCTCACCTAGTATTTGAGAACTGGAAGGGATGGCGCTGGAGACGGAAAAATGCAACGACCTCAAAACTTTACTAGGAAACCCTCTGGAAGAATTCTAAAGTCTCACCGGAAACCGTTCGCACCGCGTTGTCCTCAACGTCGAGCAGCGACTGGAAGCGTGTTGGCGGAAGGCGCAGCAGGCGTCGTTGTTTTAACCGCGGTAATCGTGCCCATGATCATATTCATGGCTAATCTTGCCGCCCAGTTAATGCTGCAAGAAAAGGTCGCTCACGTCGCCAATCAGGCGGCTGAGACAGTGGACGAGAAGCGCTATTGGCTCGGTGCTCCTCGACCAGGATACAACCAGCAGCGAGCAACAGACCATGCTAGACAAGTAGCTCAAGAACTGTGCAAACGAATCGGTTTGCAGAACGCCAGTGTCAATGTCACTTTCGACAATTCGAATCCCGAATTTGATGTCACCGTATGTGATATCAATGCAAATGCCCTCACTCAAATTCCGTTTCGGACAGAGGTGTTTGGATACGATATGGCGCGATTGTTTCCAGGCAACGTCAATGCCAGAGGTGTGGCATCCCATGCAAAAGTTACGCCCTATGCCTTGATTCATATGGATGCTCCGCACGGCGTGGACCAATCGACTCGTCGACCGCTCGGTTTCAACGAAAGAGATGTTGCGGTGATTCCCGCCTACGGATTCTTCTACACCGCTGTCGGTGGCGAAAGCACGATTGGTACACCGTACGGAAAAGGCATCGCGAACCTACAACCAGAAAACTTCTTCGCGATGAATCACTACCACCTGAAGAAGTCCGATGTCGAATACGTCGCAGAAACAGGCAATGATGTTCAACTGAGCACCTGGAACAGACAGCACGTGATAAGCGGAAAAGAAACGTTCTGGTAGCAGCCTATCTGCAAAGTTTTCCCCCTCAAGCAGCACTGGTTCGAGAAGGCCCCCTCCTTCTCGAACTTTGTGTTTTTATTCATCACTCGAATTTCTACACGCGGCAAATTTAGCCATTCACTCTTTCACACGCTTCTGCAAAGCGTCTACTCGGGCGGCAGCATCCGGCTTTCCAAGTTGTCTATAAATATTACTCAGGCAAAGTAGCTCCAGGTTGGTATCTCGAACTCCGCGCAGTTGACCAGAAGAAATTTGTGGTTTCTCGCCCAGCACTTGCGCTCGCAAATCTATAGCAGACCAGTATGCAGACATGCTCTCGACTCCCTCCGTCGCGAGAATCTCATCGCAGATCTCGGCAGCCCTTGCGTTGTTTCTGCGACAGTATTCAAATTCAGCGAGCCACAAAAGACAAAGCACATATCTACCGGTTTTCTTACCGGAGATTCGTGCCACCAAATTCGGTGTGCTTTCGAAGAGTTTGGCAGGGAACGGTTTCTCCCTGCAAATTTTCAACGTCTCCGAATTGTAAGATGGATACGCACGCCGATAACCCAGAAGTCTTTGACTGAGCTCAGCGAACAACAGACTGTTCTCACCGTAGTTATTCCGAATCTCCTCGAGCATTCGATTGCCGTCGTCAGAGCGATTTTTTGTAATCACAATGTTGTTAAGTATGAAAAAATCAAATTCCAGATTCTTAGCGTTAGACGAGTTCAGCTTTTTGTTTAATGCAAGAATCTCGTTCATCCGCTGTTCTTGCAATGCTTTGTCTGTCCCTGCGATGTAATCATATGACGCTTGCAACAGCCTGAGGCGCGGCACATCCAACCACTGACAGCTTTGAAGCGCCCGGTCGATTAATCGGCAAACTCGGGCATAAGAAGCGGCGCTATGCTCTCTACCGATGCTGGATGCTACTCCCGGAATCAAGTTAGATAAACGAACTTGGTATGTTTCGTTAGA
>CAZRMH010000068.1:24082-25664 GCA_964600935.1 uncultured Candidatus Obscuribacterales bacterium | reverse complement strand
GACGAGGGCACCACCGAACGTGGCGGACAGCTCGAGGGCCTTCTTGAAGGCTTCATCGTAACTGGACGGGTCGAAGGCGATGGCCTTGGGCGGGAAGTAGACTTCGAACTGATAGATGCTGCCTTCGTCGTTCCACTTATCCAGCTCGGTCGCGATTTTGTTCTCGACGGCTTGCTGGGTCTTGGTGGCATCGAAGGTGGGCTTGGGAACCGCGGTCAGGTCGACGTTCTTCAGACCGTTGGCCAGTTTGGTGTAGTCCCAATTGGCGGTGGCCAGCGGGGCCTTGGCCTTGAGCAGACCGAGGTCGATGAAGCTGTTCTGGATCTCTTCCTTCAAAACGGTGAACGAGCGGGTAGTGCCGTTGCCGGTAAAGAAGTTGACGTTGCCCTGGAAGCCGACCCATGTGCAGTCGGCCAGCGAAAGTTCGACGTCGGAGACGGCCTTGGCGTCGGTGGAGCCGAACAAGAGGTCCGCCGACTTGGTCATCAGATTGTTGTACTTGTTCACGTCCTTGGTCTTGTCGGCGGTCAAAGCCTGGAACTTCTCGGTGCCGACCATGAGCGCATGGGCGAACTTCTCGACAGTGGCGGTGTTGGCCTTGAACCAGTCGGCTCGGCAGGCGTACACGTCGAAGATGACGTGGTCAGCCGACTTGGACGAGAACAGTTGCTTGCTGCCCTTGACGCCTTCGGCGCCACCGCTGGTGATGGCAGCCGCGTCGGGGCTAATCACGAAACAGCCGTCCACGGTCGGGTCGTTGGCAAACACGGTGCGGGGGTCGATGGCCTTGCCCTTGGTGTCGTAGGCCGGGATGGTCAGTTCCTTCACCCACTTGATCTTGACGTCCGAGGACTTCAGACCACCGCGGGCGAGCACCTGCGAGAAGAAGCTCATGTGCGGGCCATTAAGCTGGAGGACGTAGGTCTTACCCTTCATGTCCTGCAGGCTGTTGGTGCCGGTGCGCACGACAAGCACGTCACCGCCCGTCGACCGGGTGAGGACGTAGAAGACCACGAGTTCGGTGCCTGCCTTCTCGAAGACGGGCGCCGCCGCGTTGATCATCCCCAGGTCGCCGCGCAGAAACGGCGTCTCGCCGTCCAGTACGCCGCGCACCTGCTTGGCGAAGTCGTTCTCGCAGAAGAGTTCGACGTTGAGCCCTTCTCCCTTGAAGATGCCGTCTTGCTCGGTGAAGATCGTCGCCACGTCACCGGGCCAGGTGATGGTCGGCACGCGCAGGTTGCCTGCCTTGACCGGGGACAGCGTGGTATTGCTGAGTTGATCGGCCAGGGGCTTGGCTTGCACGTAATCGGGCTTGTCGGCGGCCATGGTGGTACCGACGAAGAAGAGCAGCAGCATCGGCGCGATTGCCGCCAGGCAGTTGCGGAGGATTCGGTTTCGCATTGCGAATTTCCTTTGAATGGAGGTTGGTCCGGATGCGGTCTAAATGACCGTTTACTAGAGGTCCACACGGACTGTTGGCAGTCCGATGTCGCTTCACCAAATGCTGAGCGAAATAACGCGAGAGATATTTCCACGATATCTGAGCTTGCCGAGACGGGCGTCATTCCTCAGTCCGCAGGGA
>CAZRMH010000068.1:0-23982 GCA_964600935.1 uncultured Candidatus Obscuribacterales bacterium | reverse complement strand
GGGAATGGGTTTTGTGCTCAGACGGGAAGGGTATCGCTGTGTGTTTGTTCGACTCGAGGGCATATGGAAAAACGGACCCCTCACCGTAGCGAACCGGACTGCTTGGCAACGAATTTGGATGGCTGATTGTGAAGAGCTGGCGATCCGCCGCTGTAGCGCCTCGAAGCCTCGCTGGCGCCAACTTTTGCGTTCATTCTTCCGGCAATTTGCTCCGAAATTACCGTCGTTTAACCGCGACTATCGGTTCGCTCGACTGTCACGATTGATATTTTTATCGGCACCAATAATGGTGCCATAACGCTTTGCACTCCGTAATAATCGCTTTCGGAAACCCTCTATTTGCCTAGTTTACGGGCGATACGAGCTTGCCGATTTTAAACTCGACAGAGTATATGTAATAAAGTTTTAGATCAAAATCTCATTCACCTTAAAATGCATTTGCACCATTTATGGTGTCAGGCCATATCGCAAGCGCAAGGCAATCACGGACGCTTTGCACTCCTTCATAATCGCTTCGAAAACCCTGATCACCTGCCTATTGAGCGTTTTTAGCTCGCCGTTCTCTAAGCGCCGAAGAGTAAGTAAAAAAACAAGTCCTCAAATCGAAGTCTCATTCAGTTTAAAAAAACTCGCACCGCCTATGGTGATGCGCCATATCAGAAGCCCAAGAAAAACATTGTCACTGGATCGGTTAAAACGCAGTCCTGTTCAACAGTTTGATGAGATTCTGCGCTTTTTATTTATTATTGTTGCCGCCAGTTCATCCTAGTTGACGCGTTTTGAGATTGTTCCAATATCGCACGCGCTCGTCATGATCACTAGCCGTATCGAGGTGTCATCGTAAGTTTCAGGATTGTCAAAATCAGAACAACAACTGTTCTGCTCCATCCGATGATCCATCGACTGTGACCTCAGAATCGAATTTTACTTTGCGAAATCCAGTCGGTTTCTTGAAAAGACTGGTTGAAACCTTTTCGCGGGTCGAACGCAAGGTGCTTAAAAACCTGGTCGACTTTTCACCGAACATTGATTGCCCAAGGTCGCATGCAATTGGCACTTTGCCTAGTCGAGGCGCGAGCACTGTTTTCGATAAAATGTTTGCGGCCGTGGGGGCGACACCTTTCAAGTTGGTGGCGAGACACATCAGTGCCTTTGCTTCAGCCCTGGTCAGTTCTTCACGTGGTCGTCCACAGGCGATAACCTGGTACTGTGTGACGTCGATTCCTTTGATTTTGGTTTTACCGCACGGTAGCCAGGCTCTTGATGTTTGACTTTCCCACATTGACATTAATGTGTCTTTCACCAAGCCGCGATATTGCTTGTATGTCGTTTGACAATAAACGCGTTTGCTCTGGTTGAAGATCCAAATGTTCCAATCCGGCGCAGACGCTGTGAGCGAACAATGCAATTTCTTGAAATCGATTCGAATCGCATTGGCAGGCAGATAGACCTTCATCAATCCGCTGGTCTGCGACTTTTGCTCAAGCACAAGAGCGTCGACAGTATCGCTTCCCAGAGCACGTTGTCCTGACGCGCACATGAGCGTTGCAGCCAAGACCGCAAAATTCAATAGCAATTGAGTCGGTGATGAGGAACGGCTTGTGCAGTGGGTTGTGATAGTTTTGTCAACGCCCGATGGGGTCGAAGAGCGCCGCCACGAACAAAACAAAGTAGATGACTCATGGCGCTGAAGCGAGAACCATCCTGCTGAACTTTGCCTGGTCCATGAATGTCCACTGTTTTGATCGTTTTTTGTATGCAAAAACGATAGCCCCGGTTATTAGAATTAAGTGAAAGCTGATAACCATTGTAACAACAGTAATGACGACACCAGCATCAATTCGACTGCTCTGCCATAGCAAACCACTGGCGCAACTAAATCCGACAG
Organism: uncultured Candidatus Obscuribacterales bacterium; assembly: GCA_964600935.1. GTDB lineage: Bacteria > Cyanobacteriota > Vampirovibrionia > Obscuribacterales > Obscuribacteraceae > JADYXR01. The sequence continues at coordinate 22,094 of CAZRMH010000068.1, read as the reverse complement.
GGACAATCGATATCCTTGGACTTAATCCAAAAGTGAACAAGACCAAAGCTCACCAAGACAATGTTTACCGACTTACCACATGCAGTAGTAAAAAAAACATGAATCAAAAAGATGTAAGAGCGCAGGGTATTCATATTCATGCAGCCAGCGAGACCGCCAAAACCTTCTATAACTAAAACAGAACGGTGCAAGCTTCCGAATCAAAGAACTTTCAACTCCAGCAGCGACCGAGCCTATGCCCGGTCACCACTTGGCGAAAAGCACCTGAAAGCGATCAGGAGCCTATCGCTACTGAGTCTAGAAGACCTTTTGACCGGTTAACTCTGAGCGCATAACTGTCAGAATTTGTTTGAAATCGGTGGTCGCGAAGGTTGTTTTGTATAGGGCGCGCATTTCCGCATCGCGGAATGGACGAGCCTGCTGAAGTTCCAGTTCAGATTCATAGGTTCCGTTCAAAAAAGTGTAGCAGTGCACCTTACGACGGATGCCATCCGCTGCAACCTGTTCAAACGCTTCCGGCGAAGCCTTGATTACAAACGCGGTACGCCGTTGCGCCCACCTGAACCGCCAGGAGGCGAAGTATGCACACGAAAGAGTAGCGAAACGCGGCACCACGACAATCACTCCCATGCGCCAGCCAGTGCCATCAGGGAGGTGATATGACAGCCTGGAGCTAGCCAGAAAGTGGCGAGTGATTCCAAATAGAGTTCCAGAGTTAGGCGCGTCGTCAGCTATCACTTTTCCGATAGCAGCCTGGGCTTCTTCGAGGGTAACAAAGGGAACGTCTGAAGGCAGTGCGTCGGTTTGGGCGATGATATCGCTCATGATTTATTCCTGGGAGCAAGTGCTCCGATTAGATAACATTAGATTTGAGTACAAAAACTCGTTCAAGAAAGCTCCTGGAAGCATTTTTGAACGACCCAGAAACACAGATTTCGGCAACCGAATTTTGTCGAACTTCCAGGAAGCAATTCAGTTGCCGAAGATAGCGAACCTAGATTAAAGCTCGGTCAGCAGAACGAGTCGTTATGAAACCGTGCAGAACGGTCCGACCTCGCCCTTCTTGACCGGAAGCTTGAGCTTCTCGGGTGCCACCACCCCCAGTGACACATAGAACTGCAGACCCTCCTCTACCGTCATCGGAACATCGACGCAGAGGCGCTGCGGAACGAGGCAAATGCCTTGCACACCGGTCGGCGGGTTGGGAATGACGACCTTCAGATAGACCTCTTCCGTGCCGTCAGCGAAAACCAGCGTGGTCTGCCCGGAAACGAACGCCTTCGTGAGAATATCCTTGTGCGGATACGGAATCAGCACAACACGCTCGAACGGCGAGCCCTTCTCCATATCGAAGAACGCTGCCATTTTGCGCGTGTTCCGATAGATGAAGCCGATCCCTGGCAGTCTCATTATCTGTTTCTCGAACCAGAGCACGATCGCCTCACCCCAACGCCAGGAGACGAAGCCGCCCAATACCGTCAAGAGAAACAAGAGCAAAGCGAAGCTCAGAATCGGACTTTCGCCGCCGGAGAGCGGACCGATGTGCAACCATTTGGGCACAAGCAGGTCAATGATCGTTCGGGTGATCGGGCCGACCACTTTGTCGGCAACTCCAAAAACAATGCTGAGCAGCCAAATCGTGAAGATCCCTGGCACACTCAATACCAAACCTCGCATGAGGCATTTGCGAATCAAGTCCTTAGTCTGCTGCTGAATTGCCATACGGCGACTCCTGGAAAAAAGGTGGAAGATACAGCCCTGTTTGCTAACCAGAGCCGAGTAACGCATTCGCGCCGTTTGGGCGTTTGCACGACGAGATTTTTTTAAACGGAACACCATGAGTGGTGCCAACCGACGATGAATTTCAATTACTTATCACCGCAGGCGTCTCTGGACGGGCACCGAGAGAGCACCCTTCCGGCATTTAAGCCAGAGAGCTTCTTCAGTGACAGCCTGGGAGCGACAGCCTGGGAGCGCCGGCTTCCAGCCGGCTCCTCACCCGTCAAAAGCGGCGCCCAGGTTATGGGCGCCGCTTCACGGACATCGTTCGACCAAGCAAAACGGTTCTTACCGCATACTCAAGCCGAACTGATCACCCCGCATTACGACTGCGGAGTGGAACCGTTGGTGGTATCATCCTCCAACTTTTTGAACATCTTGTTGAACTTCCCACCCAGGAAAGCTGCGGCGAGCATCACACAGCCGGCCACGACGAAGCTGATGATGCGCCAGATCGGCTCAGCATCGCTCAAATCGTAGATCGCCAGCTTACCGACCAGCAAAGCGAAGACCGCCAGCGCGGAGATGAAGAACTGCCGATCCCGCACGAGGAACGCCAGCGCAACCAGGGCGAAACCCTCGAACGCGAGCGCCACTGCCAGGTGTTGCCAGCTCAGCAAGCTCATGAACGAAACCGTGAGCAGCACAGTCCCAGCCAGTGAGTACGTGCCACTGAGCTTGAGGTCGAGCGCTTCGGCGGGAATTCCGATCTCATTTACCAGCAGGTCGTCCAGCTTGCTGTCGCGTCCGGCACGGAAAAAGCGATGGACCGCGTAGAGCGAGTAGAACACAGCCACGGTCGGGATGACCGTCAACCAGCTCCACGTGCCGAGCGTGGCGAGCAGACCGATCACGGCGAGTGCCGCCGCGACATTACTGGCTATCCGCACGAGCGGGTCACGCACAGCGACACCGACGGCGAGCAGCACGAGCGCTTCCACTCCCGCCACCACAGGCAGTGCTGCGCTCTCAACCTTGAGGTAGGTGAGCAGCAGACCGGTAGCCAGACCAGCGGAAGTCAGCACCACGTAGTACAGGCCGTTGCGGGCGACGGACAGCAGGGTCACGAACCGCTCGGTCCGGTACAACGCGGCCAGCGCGAAGTTGATACCGAGCACAGCGACAATCTGCGGAAGACCGATGCTGGAATTCGTCACCAGGGAGGCGACCAGTGCGGAGCCGAGGAAGGACTTCGCAGCACCGCTGACAGTGGCGAGGTGGAACCGTTGCGCGAACACCGCGAGGACCAACGCTTCCGCAGCCAGGATGGTCGCAGTAGCGTGGAGCGGCGCCTGGACAACAGTCAGCCCCCAGACCAGACCAAGACCAGCGATCGCATAGACCGTCGAAGCGAGGTGAGCGGTACTGAGACCCCAGTCACTGACACGCTGCTCGCGCCGGTAGAGCAACGAGCTGGCACCTAGCGCCAGCGCGGCGAAACCACCGACGAGCACGTTGTGCGAGATGGTGATCAGGGAATCGAACACGACACCGCCGTTGAACAGCTCACCTCCGAGCACGAACTTGCCAACGCTGAGCACGGCGAGCACACCCGCGAAAGCGCGGAACGAGACGAGCTTGTTGCGCAACCCGATGAAGATCAACAGGGGCACTTCGAGGAACCAGACAGCTAGAGTCGCTGTCGGGTCGAGCTTCAACGCCGTGGCAGCCGAGAACAACGATAGACCGACGAACGAGCTGACGACCGCGTTCTCCTTCCACGACGCCACCCGAGCGGCAAGCGCCGTCGCGAAATACGCCACGCCGAGACCGGCGAGGAGCAGGTAGACGGAGTCGGCATAAACAGCCGAAATCGCATACAGCGAAGTGGCAATGAAAGCCGCACCGTTGAGCAGGCTGACACCAAAGAGGAAGCGAGGCTTGAGCCCCGGATCCTCCGAGAACAGGTCGAGGACTTCGCCGCCCTCGGTTTTCTGGTCACGCTTCGCGTACAGCAGGAAGCTCACCGCGTTCCAGACCAACCAGAAGATGGCAAGGAATCCAGCCGAGAGCCAGAAACCACCGGCGCCACCGATCGCTTCGATCTGCGGTTGCGTGAACTTCACGTAGGTCAGGTAGGAACCCGCGCACGCCAGACCGTACACGCTGAGCCAGCGTTGACGAACGACAGCGAACGAGAGACCGACCATGAGGATGCCGGTCGCCAGGACGGTGAAACCGCTTACCGGGCTGAGCGAGATAGTTCCGAACGCGAGCAGTGTCGAGAGCAGCGCCATAGCTTCGGAGCGCCGGGCGACCGAGTGCACCATCGACGCGCCGGCAATGCCGAGGAGCCCCCACATCGTCAACAGGGGGTCATCGAGAACTTTGACGGAGGCGATGTTCTGCGCGGCGTACATGACGAAGTACGCCAGGGCGTAGCCACCGCCAGTAATGGCTTGGCCGTACCAGCCCCAGTCTTTCTTGCGGGAGAACACTTCTCCGCCCGCCACGAGAGCAGCGGAAACGCCGAAACCGGCGAGGATCTTGAACGTCGCGCCGAAGTACTGCCATGAGTATCCGACAGCGAAACAGAGCCCGATGACGACGACGGCGATTCCGGCGCGCGCGAGGATCAGCGGAGCATTACGAGTCAGCCAGTCCAGCACCGACTCGGTGGGCACCGGAGGTTTGCTGGGCACTGGAGGTTCGCTGGGCACCGGCGGCGTGGGCTCCCCCGGGACGGGTGGCGTGGTGTCGATCGGCGGTTCGACGACCGGCGGTTGGTCGGGAGCAGGAACAGGAATAGGAATAGGAACGGGGTCGGGCGTCGAGGGTACGATGCCGACCTTGAGCTCGAGAGCTGCGATGCGGGAACCCTGCGAGCCGGTCAGTTCTGTCAAGGACGCGACTTGCGCCTGGAGCTTCTGAACTTCACCGGCAAGACCGGGCTCCTCAGATGGAGTTTGCTGAGACATGGAAATTTCCCAGAAGGATGTAGCGAGCTGCTGAGCCTCTCTTCGGAGCAGCACGCCGATTTGCAAATACAATCCGGAATAACGCTCTGCAGTCCTCACTCACGCCCGAAACGTGACTTACTGAAGTGGATTCGGACTAAATGGACGCTTGGGAGTCGGAGCAGTATTTCGAAAGGGAAAAGAGGTTGGACCTTAATCTAATTGCCGACACCGTCTTGGTTCAACACGCACGCATATTCTTAGAGAAGCAAAATCAAAAAGAAATGTTCACCTACTCCTGAACTTCCTTTCACTAATCGCAAAAGTCTCAGCCGTTCACCAAATGCGGAAACGCCCCTTCTCATCCCGCTCTCGCTAGCTCACGTCTATTGCAACTGGGCAATATCGAATTCGCAAACGAATCAGTAAACTTCGAACGATTGGAAAACATCGTGAAGAATCTCGTGACGTCTATTGCGATGGAGAGCTGAAAGCAGTGATAGTCCATAACACTAACTGAACCATTTTTGTAGGCAAAACAAAAACTGTTCATCGCCCGATATATTTCAGCTTTCGCCCCATCCACTCACCTAAGCGTGCGTCCTAGCAACACGCTCAGTAGAACAGGTCAGCCATGAAACTCGATGAAATTCTGCGTCAATATCCTGACAGCGCCAAGCTCCGCGACTATGCCTGCGCGATGCACCAGGCGGCACTGACCCGGTTTACAGAACCCGCCAGGCTGAATGATGCGACCGTCCGCACCGTGTTGATCACAGCGGCGAGCACGGCAGAGGCCCGGATGCACAACGAGACAGAGTCGTCCGGTGGCAACGACCGCGCCAATCAGTGCGCTTGCGTCCGCGCCCAGATTCTCCTCCATTTAGCCACACTCCGTGAACACCTCGAGCACTTTGAGAGTATCGACGAACCGACCGACAAAACGCTGAAGCAAGCGGCAACCGAGATGCGCTTCGTCTGTGAAGAGCTGGTCGTAAGCCAGGTGCGGCTGATGCAAACCTACCTCGATCTCCTGGATAGCGCAGAGGCAATCGTCGTCGACAGCGGACAAACCCGAGCCCGAGCCAACTCCTGGGTGTCTTTCGTCGACCAGATGATCAGCGATACCAGACTGAACGCCCACCTCGGGGTTCAATTGTTCCTCGCCCGCAAGCAACTGAACCAGCTTCCCAACTGACAAAGGTTCGCTGTGCGCTTCGCGAACTCGAATGATTGATACTTCTCAATATCAGTGCACGCCGTGGCACTACCAGTAGTGCAAGGGGAGTTACACCACTCGAGTCGCAGAGCGCTGCATCACTGTTTGGAAAGGAGTGGCAAGACTGCTCATTCTGCAGGCGTTATGGGTTTTGCCTTGATCTAAGTTCTAAAGCTAAGACACTTGCTTTAGAACTTTGCATTAAGCACACTTCAGTACATTCTTTTTTATTTCTCATAACGCAGGCGGAACCAAACCCGACAACCACAGCCAGAAGCAAACCCGACGACTCTGAACATTCGTGTTCCGTATCGTCACGTCCGCGTCGAAGACCGCTTCGGCGGTTTGTAGATGCCGTGCTGTCTCACGTCGCAGGACCTCTCGCAGGGACTATGACAACTTACTGTTCTTACTTCGAGGAGCCTTATGAAACATGCACTGACCGCAGAAGCGCCCAGCTTCATGCAAAAACTCGACGGCACCGAGATTCGACACCCGCGGCTCAAGCGCTGTGGTCTCTTCAAGAGCTACACCGGACTCTACGGTCGCGGGCCGATTCAGTTCGAGGCTTATCTGACGACCGGCGAGTACGTCTACTTCAAGGCGCGCGAGAACAAGGTCGAGATGTACATTCTCCGCAGCCACGAAGACCTGGCGGAAGACGAACTCCACCTCGGGCACATCCGCAAACAAGTACCCCGCGATGCCGGTGCGATGGACGCTGTACTGGCAGTCCAGCACATCATCAACCTCACCCGCGAGTACATCCAGAAGCGTGATGCCGCCAACCCCGTGAAGAAGGAACGTGCGATGAAGAAGCCCAAGACGACGGATCGCCCGATTCGGCTCGCCAACCCGAAGATCATCTCGGAAGGACCGATTCCCGGCACCATCGTTCTCAACTTCAGCCATCACCCGCAGTGCGCCTGCAAGGTCTGCCTGAAGAAGAACGTGACGCGCAAGCCCGGTCGCCGCAACGGCAGCCGCTAAAACGACACACCAGCGCCGGAGGTCGTCGGCGAAGCCAACCTCCTCCGTCCCCAGTGCTCGCAATCACCTGACCCTCCCGCATCTGGGAACGGCACCAAGCCGTTCCCAGAATGCGTTTGCCCGGGCACGGCGTTCGACCGGCCCTGTTTCTCTTTCTCATAGTCCAAAAAGGAACGAAGCATGAACACTCAACTCACCCACGCCATCACCGCAGTCGCCAACGTCAACGAGATCGCTCAGCGACTCGCCCTCCGCCCGGCCGACGAAGCGACCCGCTCGGTAACCGTCCAGTCCGACAACCGCGAGTTCCTCGACGCGCTCTCCGCCGCCGAAGTCAAAGTGCAGGACGCCATGGACGAGGTCGAAGGACAGACCCTGACCAAGCTGCACTACGCCAGCGCCGCCCTTACCAACGCCCGCAACGCCTACCTCTGCACGGGCGAGAGCAACCGACTCAACGCCGCCGACTACACCCGGCAAGCTGTCGGTCACATGCCCCAAGCCCGCCCCGCCCGCCGAGAAAACGACTAGACGGTTACCGGAGAAGCCGGTTTGGTCAGGCTCTAATAGTCTGACTAACCGGCTGGAATCAGGTCCATATATTCCGACAGATCGCCACCGCAGATAGTGCATTCACCGGCAAGAGTCCGCATTGCGGGCTCTTGCCGCAAGCACGACGTCAGCGCGCCCTTCCGCGTTTGCGTTTGAAATTCGCCTCACGATATAAAATAGTACTATTGCGATTAGGAACCCAGACTCAAAAAGATAGGACTACAACCTCGACTGCGCGAGAATTGTAGCCCTATCGAAAGAACGAGACTTCACTTGCTACGGTCAACTTACCCAACATCAGTCGATAGTCAGCTTCGGCACTTCTTTGAAGAATAGCGCTGCTTCAGCCACTTGATCTGGGCGTCCCAGCACCATCACAGCATCTCCCACCTCGATCACGTCGGTGCAGCGCGGGTTGCATATCAATTGGCCTCCAGCCGATTGGATTGCCACCACCGTAGCTCCGGTTGCCGGGCGCAGACCGCAGTCGCCCAAAGACTTTCCAGCCATACGGCTGCCGTCCTCGGTCTGATACACAGACATAACCAGACTGAAAGGCACGTGATGCAGACCGCTGCCTCCGTACTTCTCGTGCAACTGCCGAGTATACTTGGCGAAGTCCGCCTGAACTTCGTACACATAAGTATCGACCTTCTCCCCTGGAACCAAGTATCTGTCGAGTACTCGGCGGAAGAAGTCGATAGATTGACCTCACTGACATCTTGTGACAGTCAGTTTGTCGAAGTACCAATTAATCTGGCATAAAATTCGACTAACTGGTGGAGATTTTTTGCGAGATATTTTCGTTCGAACCGTGAATCATATTCAACTCGCTTAGCGACAACGTGATAGCTGAAAACGACAGGTGTCGCGGCCACCTGAAGGTCACTCCCTCCGATAAACAACGAAGGAGCAACAGGCGCTTTGCTGGTCTTAGCAGCCAACAAAGCAAGAATTCTCCAAGCTCGCGATGTGGTCGACGAAACGGACTAAGGCTCATCTGGAGGACGCTGCCAGCTCAAGCTCACAGGCAAACCTGAAACGGCTTGCCGAGTATGTTCCATGACGACTGAGTGGAATCATGGATCGATCCGTGAATTCCCACCAAGTAAAAATGAAACAAACGACTACCAGGTGTGGTTTCCCTCAGTCGCGACTTCCAAACGTTCCTGAATTATAAACAAAAACAGTCAGACCAAATTGCGCCAATATCATTCGACTCAGCGACGCAAGCACAGTCGTTCATAAGTTTGCTCTCAGACCGGGTTGACGTATAGCCGCGAATCCAGGACTACAGGCTGATTCCACCCAGAGGGTTTTGTTTCCAATCAATACGCGGCTCACGACACTCCGTACACTTCCGCACACCCCACTTGATATCTTCCTGGGGCAACTTATTCAATCCTTCTTCGCCGGACGCATTCATCCACAGCTCAATTAGCCGCGCTCACAATCATCTATCTCGACCAACCATACCATTGGTTGCACTGAGCAGGCTTGAGATGAACCATCAATCGCGTCCGGTTCTCGAATGATCGAAGAAGTTGCACACCTTCACGCTCTCCGCGACAAGTCCATCGAGACTCGCGGAGGAGGTTATTTCGTTACTCGTTTAGGAGTTTTACTATGGCTCAGGCTACGCTCCCCTCACCGGGATCGCAAGCTCTGGTCGAATGGAGCGACAATCCGCGTGGCGGAGTGAAGTCCAATCGACTGGGAGGTAATCGCACAAGCAAAGTCGTTCTGGTCGGTTCCGCACCCAACGGCGTCCAGCCGAAGGCCGGGCAGACCTGGCTCTGCGAGGTCGAACGCGTCACCAACGCACGCTCGGAAAATCGCGGCGCGATTCTGGTGCGACCAATCAACATGCAGATCGATCTGTCGTTCGACGACGTCTGGATCGACCCTGTCAAAGCACAACTGATGTCGGTTGTGCTGCAAGACAAGCGCACCAACCTCTTCCTTCAAGGACCGCAGGGCGTCGGCAAATCGACAGTCACTCGACGCGTCGCCGAAAAACTCGGCTGGCGGTTCATCAAGGTAGAAGGTTCTCAGATCAAGAAGTTCACCACCATGTACGGTCGCTACACGCCGAAACCTTCTGCCAACGGGCAGTTCGGCTTGGAGTGGTCCGACTCGACACTGGTGGCGGCTGTACGGACAGCCACTCGCAACCCTGACTTCGAGTACTGCGTCATGATCGACGAGTACACGCGTATCGACGAAGATGCGCGCGATGCCTTCCTCGGCATCATCGAAGGCAAAGAGCGTGTTCTGCAAACACCGCGACCAGAAAACATTCCGATCCCTCCGAACATCCACTGGATGGCGGCGGGCAACGTCGGTGATGAATTCACGGTCAAGTCACAGGACGCGGCCAACACTGACCGATACGTCGTCATCGAAATCACGCACATGCCACTGGCTGAAGAGCTCAAGCACTGCGCGCGCATGTACAGCACCTGCCCTCGGGACATCCTCGAGAAGGGGTTGACTATCGTGCACAAGCTTCGCAACATCATCAGCACGAAGATGCGCTTGCCCAGCACGATTTCGACGCGGCAAGCGGAGAACATGACGATGTTTCTCGCTCGAGGTATCGACCTCGAAGTGGCGCTGCTGACTGCTGTCGCCAATCAGTTTCGCGGACGGATGAACGACGCATCGTCCGACCGTTCCCGAGTCGCGGCCAAGATTGCCAAGGCAGTCAAAGGCCACGACATCGAACAAGACTAATCCTCAAACAATCACTCTCTCTCTGGAGAATCACATGGAAAGCAAGGCTTTCACTGCGGTATTAGAAGAACAGACCGGCAAGCTGGCGGAAGAACTCTCCGCCTACGCTAATCGCCCGGTCGTCATCGAACTTCGCAACGGCAAGGAGTCGAAGAACATCGGCTCCAGCGGACGCAATAGCACCAAGGTGACGCTCACCGCGGCCACCCTCGACCGCGTCCGGCAGGACGACCACAAGCTCGTCATCTGGCGCGGGCTGGCTTACCACCAGCTTCTCAACGCCCTGACGCCCAATGACTCTCAGCGTCGGACCGCGGCGAAGGAGGGGTTCGGCCCGCTCTACACCGTGCTCTCCGATGAGCAGAACGAGCGGCTGGCCACTGCCAAAGACCCTACCCTGGGCGCGGCGTTCCAGTCGGTCTGTTCCTATGTCTACACCGGCAAGAACCGCAAGCGCAACGATGCGCTGGTGCTGAGTGGCGAAGAGCAGAAGACGTCGGGTGAAGACCAGACCTACACGAGCCGTGTCAACGAATTCGCCTTCCACCTGCGCCGCCACCTCGCCACCGAGGAAGGTGTCACGGATGCGACGGTGATCGAAGCCAGCAACTTGATCCCGAGCGGGCTCAAGGATCTGACCAAGGACGAGCTGCTGGTGCTCGCCCGCCAGATCCACGAACGCCTGGTCCGTGGTGTCACGGTCGCCAGACCGCTCTTCTTCGACCCGATCGCCACGCTGAACGACGACAACGATAAGATCGACGTGGAACTCGCCAACACGGATGAGGAAGACGCCGACGAGCTGGCCAAACTCACGCCGATCGATAAGCGCTGGTGGCAGATCGTCCTGAAGTCGCGCTGGTCGTACGCCACGCTCGGCGCCTTCGTGGTGGGCTGGCTCATCCTGGCCCTCTCCGTCGGCATCGACTTCTGGCGCGCCGTCGTCATCTGCAGTCTGGCCGGCGCCGCCCTGTGCGCCGTGGTCTTCGGTATCTTCGCACTCGCCCGTAAACGGGACAATGACGAGGGCGAACCGATCCCGCCGCGCGTGCGGGGAACATTCTGGAAGCGCTTCTGGAGCGCGGTCGGCAAGCTCTGGCCGTTCGAGTTCCGGGGTTTCGGTAAGTTCGGCGAACAGCTCGGAGCTTGCTGGAAGAGCTTCTGGAGCAGCGTCGCCGACGCGTGGCGAGGTTTCAAGCGCTTCGTCGTGAACGCGAGCAGCGCCATCGGCGAGAGTCTGGAGAAGTGCTGGCGCACGCCCTTGGCGCGCCATCTACGCACCAGTTTCAAAGACGGTGTCGTCAGCGCGCGCAACTGGGTGGTTCGCACGTCGAGCCTGGCGTGGCGCAGTCCGACCGTCCGGCTGGCGATTGTCGCCGTGCCGATCGCCGTTCTGCTCGCCATCTTGTTCGCCATCGTGTCGGTCGGCGCCGAGCTGATGCTCTGGCAGTTGGTGCTCCTGGTGGTGGCATGGTTCGCCATCGTCGGTCTCGGGTTCGTCTTCCGCGAGAAACTCAAGAACTTCCTGATCGCTGACCTGTTCAACGATGAGGAGGTCGAACACGACGTCGAATGCACCCTCACCCGCGATAAGAAGACGCGGACCTTCGGTCGAATCACTGCCACCGCGCAAGTGGATGCCGACCCGGTCTTCTTGAGCCGCAACACCCAAGAAATCGAGGATGCCGCCCGGCGCCTGCAGTCGTCGCTCGACCGCATCGGTTTCGTCACCCGCGAACTGGAAAACCGCGAAGAAGGTCACGACCTGATCGAAGACATCGAAACGGTGTTCCTCGGACAGACTGAGGTCTGCGTGGACGACGAACAGGTCAACCGTCTGGCGCTCAACGCCCAGATCCTGGTCGACTGCTCGCAGTCGCAGGCGGATGCCACGCGTTTGTTGAAGCGCGGAGAGAAGCTGTCGCGCTCCAAGAAGTTCGCCCTCGCTCTCGAGCGGGCGATCGTCGGCAAGCGTCGCGCCACCTGCAACCTCTGGGGCTTCAACGACACGACCATCTTCGACTGCGGTCGGGCTGGTCAGGCTCGTGTTTCGGGTCTCAAGGCCGCCGGCGGCAACAACGACGCGGCGGCGCTGCTACACGCCAGCCAGATGGCGTCCGGTGGTGCCGACACCGTCAAGCTCATCGTCCTGATCTCGGACGATCAGCAAGCCGACTGCTCGTGGGGCGCGCTCAATGAGCTGGGCTTCAAGCTCATCCAGCAGGGCTTCATCGTCGTCCAGGTAGTGGTGGACAGCACCGACGATCCGGCACTGCCGTGGCACGTCATCGACTTGCACACGCAGTCCGTCGAGGAAGCCGCGGCCGACCTCGGTCACGTCCTCGAAGCGCGTCTGGCCAAGGGCTAGTGCAAGGACACCAGGGAGTGTTCCTCAGACAATACGCAGGGCGACTTCCTGTTTCTATCTAACTGATTATCCACCCAGCAACTGAGCAACAGTGCACTCAACCTGGCAGCGGGATTCCAGGACGTCATTGCTTCGGCGATGCCGTCCTGCCCGTCACTACCATTGATGGCACGGTCAGCCGGTTGCGTTTTTCAGGAGATACACTATGGCTCTATTGATCGCAGTGATCGCCTTCGGCGCGATCATCGGCGCCCTATACTTCTTCATCCAACGATGGCGAGTCAAGGAAATCGCTCGACGCAAACGCAGAGCACTCCTTGCTGCCAGCGGCAGAGACAGCGAACAAACGGAAGGCAACCAGGAGCCGACAGCAGAAAACGGTATCACCAGCGATACCAGAGAAACCAACGAGTCCGACCGGAAGAAATTACGCAAAGAAGAAGACCCCGCCGAACTCACCGTCAGCGAAGCAGACGCCGAAGTTTTGTCACTCAAAATTCGAGCGTTGATGCAAGATATCGTCGACAAAGACGCCGCCTACACAAGCAGCCGCCGCCTCCTGAGGGCAGCGATCGATAAGTGGGAGGCCTCTAACTCCCGATTGCAGAAGCTGCAAAACGACGAGGACTACGACAACCCCTGCAGCGGCGCCTACTTGAGCGATGCACTCAAAACCTTCGCGTCGAACGAACTTGAGATCATCGATTCAGAAAGAGCTGTTGTGAACAGCTTAAAAGGGCTCGTTTCCCTCAAGACAATCAGCAACGCGGTCACCGCGCTCAATCGCGAGTTGAAGAGAATCGCATCCCTTAAGGACCACCAGCTTCCCGCACACCTCGCGGCTCTCCGCCTGGTCGCCCAGGCAGTGGTACAGCTGACTACCACCGTGATCAAGGAGCATAGCGATGAAGAAGTCTCGCTCCGAAAGCGTAGCAAGGCTGTGCGGATCGGTGGGTATAAACGGTCGGAATTCCCGGACAACGAGGCGAACCGTGAGCTGATTGGACGTCTGGTTGCGGCTCTTGACGAACGATACGCCGCGGACCAAGCCCTGAGCGAAGCAGCGAGCAAGGCCAGTCGCTATGATTCTCCCTACAGCGAAACGGATCGGGTTTACCAAGCTCCGGCGACAGCCACTGCCGATGCACTCCAGCGCTGTTTCGCCGCGACAGAGAAAACCCAATTGGCGAAACTCGAGGCGCTGCAAGCTCGTGACGCTGCGATCAAGCCCTTAGCAGCGCTTCTCGCCACATTGAAGGAGAAGACGCAAAACGTCCTGACGCTGCTTGGCAGACTTTACAAGGTCGAGGAAGCGTCACAAGAAATCGCTGCCGCTCGCGCGCTTCTTAAAACCTGGGAAGCCAAAGCGAAGAAGGAACTGCATCCGAAGCACGACTACCCGACGCTACAACCTTCGGTCGCTCAGGTCGAGAATCCTTCCGCTAATGCAGCCGTATGCGCACAGGTCGAAGAATGGAAAAAAGCCGTCGAGCTCAGTTTGGTCGCTATCTTCGCGGTACCGCTTGATTCGGTGTTGACCAAAGCCAATCAGTGCCAGGGTATTCTAACTCAGCGAACTGGTTTTCCTTCGCCGGAAAAGCCTAACGATACCGAAGTCGCGAAGCTGCTTGCTTGCCTGGACGAATGGAGTCGACTGGCTTTAGCAGCACAGCGCGCCTGGCTCGACGAGTGCGTTCAGGTGACGAAATTGATCGAACAAGCTGAGTCTGCGGTGAACAAGTGCAGGGTGATGGTTGCTCGACTCAAGCTAATCGAGGCTCCACTCGACGCGAAGGGCCGCGCCAAAATCACCACAGTCCAGATAGTGCAAGATTGGCTTGAGAAGCGGCTCTCCAGCACACGTTCAGAACTAGCAAAGGCGGAGCGCGCTAAGCCCCCAGTTGCTGGACAGACGGCAAAGGCTCCTGAAGCCACGCGCGCCCTGGTCGAGGAACTGCGAGCAGGCATGCGCTCTTTCGGCTTCGCCATCGCCCAGGCAGACGTCGCTAAACTCAAATATAAAGCGGCTCAGGACGTCCGATTACCGGATTCACTGCTCGCTCGCCCTCAGCAAGTTGGTTTCGAACGAGTTGAAATCAACATCGAAACTCTGGTTGGCGAGATGGAAAAATATCTCGCCAGCGAAGACGATGAGAAACGAAAAAAGAGTGAGATCTCGAGCGCAACCGACGCGGCCAAAGCTTCTCTAGACACGCGACTCAGTAAAAAGATGGAACGACGAACCGCGCTCAACAACCTCATCACTCGCGCCGACGGCGTCCTCGCCGCCGATCCGAGTGAAGAACTCCACCTCATCGTCACCGCGGCAAGAAAGTTCGCGGCGATGTTCGAATAAAGACCTCCGCCGAAGCGGCGCAAGAGTTTGAAACTCTGGCGCCGCCGGCGCCACGACGTCAACGCCTCGGACGCTCAGACCGAGCCACTCGAGAGGCTTTTCGAATACCGAAAGAACTTTGTCTGTTTCCCGAAATTAGCAGCGGATTCACGCCGGTAAGCACTCAATTGCTGGCGCTGCTAACCCTTCT
The DNA here is from genome assembly GCA_964600935.1 of uncultured Candidatus Obscuribacterales bacterium. Lineage (GTDB taxonomy): Bacteria > Cyanobacteriota > Vampirovibrionia > Obscuribacterales > Obscuribacteraceae > JADYXR01. Next base: position 7,007 of record CAZRMH010000068.1, on the reverse strand, counting down.
CGTCGCGCAATGGATATGGTCGGATGTCTTCGTTGATTGATTTAGTGCTCGCTACCGCAAGGTTTCAAGCACGACATCAGCCGGCGAAGCGCCTTCCGGACGCCTGATTGGGGAGCGAACGAGTAATCGGGCACGAGGTGGCTTTTCAGAAAGCCAGACCTCATCAGTCTTCAAAGAACAAAATCTCTCAAATCGATTTCGTTCTGCAAGATAGTCGGCACATCATGGAATGCAGAATCGAAAGACTACTGTGTCAGAAAAACTGTCCGTTTTTCTGACAAAACATTCCTGACAAACCGGCGCAACCAATCGTGAGTCATAACCTTCCGGCAATTCATTGCCGCCGCGCAGTAGGATTCCATTTAACCCCGAATCGCGAATGCGCAAACTCCGTCTGAACGGACCCAACAGACAATTACACGGCGAACGCTGCAGTAGCGAAGCAGTGCTTCTCAACCAAACCCTTCGGGTGTCGAGCAATCGACGCCGGCTCAGTTGGTTGAGTATCGGGCCGAGCCGGCAGACGCCCTTTGCGTCACAGCCGAACGCCAATTGGACAGCAGGACATTTGTCGGACGCCGCTGTTTGTCGCAATACAAACAGTTAAATCCGACCATCCAGCAGTCCGTATAAGCACCGCCAGCGATGGCATCTATTCGCCGTTCTTTCGGTATCCGAAACGCCTTTCGGTGGCTCGATTGAGCACTGATCAGGCTGCGAAGCAATCAACTGCGAGTTTATTTCGGCGAATCAAACAACGCCGAATTTTCCACTGAACTGTTCAGTGGCTTTCCATTCACACAAACTGTTCTGGAGATAAACCATGAAAATGCCATTATACGCCGTCCTTTTCTTTCTCCTCGGCACTCTGTCCGGTGTCGTCGGTGGTTGGTTCTTCACCTTCGGTACCATCGTGCCCTGGCTCAACGTCGCCCCCGAGTGGCAGAACCTCTCCGGTCTGCTGCTGTTCCTCTTCTTCTTCCTCGAAGCCGGCGCCCTAGTCGGTCTGATCGGCTCTGCCGTGGTCGCAGCACTGTTCACGCTCGGCATCTACACGGTCGGCTCGGCAGTCGAAAAACTGAAGAAGAAAAAGAAGGCGACCATCAGCACTCCGCAGCAATAACCTCAAGAAACCCGAGAGTAAGCACCAGGACCAAACTCGCGAGCGCCGAACAGCAGACGCTCGCGGGTGTTTAGAACAAAGTTCAAAATTGCTCTCTGCAATCACCAGGGAGAAAATTGACTCTGAGAGCCGCCCTTGACCTAGAGCTAATCGCGAGGCCTTTCGAATACCGAAAGAACTTTGCCTGTTTCCCGAAATTAGCAGCGGATTCACGCCGGTAAGCACTCAATTGCTGGCGCTGCTAACCCTTCTCGTCGCGCAATGGATATGGTCGGATGTCTTCGTTGATTGATTTAGTGCTCGCTACCGCAAGGTTTCAAGCACGACATCAGCCGGCGAAGCGCCTTCCGGACGCCTGATTGGGGAGCGAACGAGTAATCGGGCACGAGGTGGCTTTTCAGAAAGCCAGACCTCATCAGTCTTCAAAGAACAAAATCTCTCAAATCGATTTCGTTCTGCAAGATAGTCGGCACATCATGGAATGCAGAATCGAAAGACTACTGTGTCAGAAAAACTGTCCGTTTTTCTGACAAAACATTCCTGACAAACCGGCGCAACCAATCGTGAGTCATAACCTTCCGGCAATTCATTGCCGCCGCGCAGTAGGATTCCATTTAACCCCGAATCGCGAATGCGCAAACTCCGTCTGAACGGACCCAACAGACAATTACACGGCGAACGCTGCAGTAGCGAAGCAGTGCTTCTCAACCAAACCCTTCGGGTGTCGAGCAATCGACGCCGGCTCAGTTGGTTGAGTATCGGGCCGAGCCGGCAGACGCCCTTTGCGTCACAGCCGAACGCCAATTGGACAGCAGGACATTTGTCGGACGCCGCTGTTTGTCGCAATACAAACAGTTAAATCCGACCATCCAGCAGTCCGTATAAGCACCGCCAGCGATGGCATCCGTTTGCCGTTCTTTCGGTATCCGAAACGCCTTTCGAATGGCTCGTAACAGGCTCTTCATTTCTTATCTTATCCTGAGGAGACCATATGGGAATTCATATTGGATTCGGATCGGATAACGATCCGGAGACACCACCGGGTACGGTGGTATACGATTTTTCCGCTTTTGAACAACTCACTCGAGCAGCGCAAACGGCGCACGATTGCTGGACCGTGACCAGCGTGCTGCGCGATGAAATCGAGAACGCCTTATCCGACTTAGATAAGGCGCGCAGAGCGATCGAGTCAGAGAAGGCGCCGCAATCTAAGCCGACGGCCACAACGCTGACCGCGTATACAGAGGAGAAGAGAACGAATCGTCAGCAACTGGCCGAGAGCGAAACCCGAGTCGATGCGCTACTGGCTCGCTTCCTCGCATCCTCACCGGACCGTCAGGCCAAGTACAGCGCATTTGATCGGGCGCTTCAAAAGGTCGAGTCAGAAAAGCCACCGGAAGCCTCACTACCAACGCGCGCCCGAGCAGTGCTCGTCATCGCTCGTCGGGTTCATGAAATTGTAACGCAGGGAACTGACGGTGGCGGCGAAGCCTATACGCTCACCTCATTCAAGCAACGACGCGACGGCACCACCACCAGCGATACCAAAACCGCCCCAAAGGTAAAAACCCCGAAGCGCCCGGCTGGTCCACGCAAGAAGTACGAAGCGTTGATTGACGCGCTGGGAAGATCGCTCAAAGCGACAATCGAAACCTACGAGAAGACGCGGGTTGCTCGAGAAGAGGCTCGTTTTGCAGTCGAAGTAGTTTCCAGCCTCGACAGCGCACAGATCGTCGAACCCCAGAAGCCGACAGCGGAGGAAGTTGGACGCTACCTGCACGAACTGGATATGCTCGCCCGCAAGCACATTCCAGCGCAGCGTCAAGCCGCGGCCAATATCCTCACGTTTCGAAGGTACATGACGGCGCTGGACGACGCGATTAAGGATCTGGCACCGGCGGTGAGAAAAACATCTCATCTGGAGGCGCTTGATCTGAGTGGCGATGACGAAGCGATTGTGGTCGGCGCTCGCGAAATTCTCGAGACCCTGCGCGTTCAGTATCGCGAATTCGTGCGGTCCGCCGACGACTGGGTTGCGCGTAAATACGACAACTCGACAGAGGTTACCGAGACCTTCGACGACGAAAAGGCTCTGATGGAACAGCTTCAGGTGCAAGTGCGAAACCTCGGCAATGCAATCGCAAACAAAGCAATCGCCAGAGCGAAGTACGACCAACTGAAAAACATCCCGGCCGAGCACATGCCGGAGATGCCGACCTGGAACCGATATGCGTACCTCAACGTCGACGAGCGAATCACAGAATTGGGCAAATATCTTGTGCTCGCAGCCGCAGTGAATGCGCGAAACGAGAAGCAAAACGCGATCAAAATGGTGGCCTTCGACGCCTTCGAAGCTCGTCAAGAACTGGCACGCAGACTGGCCGGTTCACTGGCGGGAATTGCCACCACCATCGAACGAACGCTCCAACACCCGATGTCCGATGAACTCCGCGTCCGTCTCTTCGCAATCCGCAAGCTGCACATGCTGACAATCGGTTACCGTTACTAGGCGTCAATCCGGTCTTGCATCAAGGCAAGAAACACTCGAGGAGGTCGGCTCAAGCCGATCTCCTCAAAGTGTTTCTTCTCAAATTTTCTACGATTGCATACAGTATTTAAACGCCAGACGGAACGAAACCAATGCTGTGAACAGCATTGGCTCGCTCCGTACTTCACGAACCAATAATCAACCGACAAGCGAACCCATTATGAAGCCGGTTTCGCCTCGACGGGCTTGGAACGACGAGACTCAAACACGTCCTGATCGGTCGTCGTCATCAGACAATACGCCGGTTCCTGCATGAAGCGTATCGGGAGCATCGGATTGATTTCGCCGACCAAACCAAACGCTCCGGTGCCGTATTCGCCGACCGACATCCCAGCCGCACGCAGCACACGAAGATTGGCTGCCATGCAAGTCCAGCGGTCCTTGCGACTGCCGCCCCAGTACTTGCCGGCAACATCGTAACCGGTTGACAGCGCGTTCTTCAGCAGCCAGACACGCCAGCGAGCCGGCAGAGGCAGGAAATTGAACAGACGTGTGCGCCGTTCATTCTCCTTGTCACGCCAGATGCGATTGGTGGCTTTCATCCGCTCGGCTTCGGCAAACGCTCGTGCGCTTTGCTCCTCAGTCCAGGGCGTGCGCGGAACGAGAACGATATAGTTCTCTTTGTTCTTCTGCTGCGTCACAATCAACGCGCGCAGATAATGCAGCACGACGCCCTTTTCGATATAGGAGCTGGCTGCACGAAGCTTGCCATCCGGTCCTTTGACGACCAATTCCGAATGACCCATGCTATTTCGAGCACGGCGCGCCATGCGGCCATCGGTCAGGATCAGTGCACCATCTGGAATCGCTTCCAGCGGTGGATTGAGCCAAACGTTCTTGGGCAAAAAGCCACTACCGACGCCTTTGAACTCAGACCGCCTGCGCAGATAGGCTCTGAGGATGTAGATCCAGCCGCCGAGCGCGACGACACCATTGACCACCGCGCCCGCCCGCATCAGTCCTGAAAACTCTGGCGATGGTGCCGAAGTGAACGCCAGAACAAGTCCGACTACCGCCAGTGGCACACCGATAACCAACGGAACGTAAATCAAACGCCGCAGCATCCGATCTTCGAAGGCGGCGATTGATTCCGACAACTTCGAGTCGGTCAGAATCATCCACAACACCGACAAGGATGTGAAGGCGAGGGCAAGCGGAATCGGCACGGCGCCCGTCACCACTCGTAGCAACGCCACGAGCAAAATGATGTGGGCGATACCGAAGATGAATTTGTGAATTCGGTACAGCATAGTGATCTCTTATCGAGATTTCCTTTTTTTGGAACCAACGCGAAACTACGCGTCAGCGTCTTGTTTGGGAACCGACGCGCAACTCCTACGCGTCGGTATCTTGTTTGCGAACCAACGCGAAACTACGCGCCAGCGTCTTGTTTGCGAACCGACGCGCAACTCACTACGCGTCGGTATCTTGTTTGTGAACCAACGCGAAACTACGCGCCGGTCCGTCTGGGCAGGCGATCGATGTGACGATTCGCCAGACACAGAGCGGCAATCGAGTGGTTGTCGGCAATCTTTTTGCCGAGCTGACAGTCGACCTCGTCAGCTGTCCATAGATAGACTTTCAGATCCTCAGTGCCCTTGAGCTTGGCTGCAAGCAGCGCTTCGTTGACCTGAATTTGAACGAGGAAGTGCGCGGGCGACACCGCATTGGTGCCGCTGTTTTCCGCGACATTGCCGAGGTGAGTGACCGAGCTGATCTCCGCCGTCGCCATCACTTCTTCGCCCAGTTCGCGAGTCAGCGTTCCAAGCGGCAGGTCGCCGATCTTGAGCGTGCCGAGCTGACCTTGAATCTGCGCCTGATCCAGCTTCTCGCCGAAACCGCGACAGACCTCGTAGGTCCAGACGCCGAGCGGCAAACGCCACTGTTTGACGATGGCATAGAGCCCGTTGATCAGGACGACGATCACGGCACCATCCGAGACTTCGCCGTTGGCGTTGAAACGCACAGTGAACTCGCCCTCCTTGCCGTTCGGAAAGAGGACAGCAAATTTCACATCGGTGAAGAAACGCTTGGAGTGCTCGTAAATTTCGATGATTCGAGTCACCTCGAATTCACCTTCGGTGTAATCGCCGAGCTTGCGAATCTGCTTGAGACCGCGCGCTTTCAACTCGAGATTGATGGCAGCCAGTCGCTCGGCACGAATGCTGATACGGGATACGGCCTCTGCCGCGGAAATCGTGGTTGGGTTTTGAGAGTCAGTCATTATCTTGGTTTCCTTTTCTGCCTCTGCAGAATTCGGAGGGTGTTGAACTGAAACGCCTCTGCGTCTCAGAGAATTAAACGGTGAACAACGACACCGGCACGGCCACTGCGAAATCGCAAACAGCGCATGCCGGCTTTAAAACTTGAAATAACCGGCTTCGAAAACTCAGAGCGCCGGTATCGAAACCTGGGAACGCCCGCTTCCAGCCGGCTTCTAAACTTCACGCCCAAGCCAAACCGGCACGGACACTGCGAAATCGCATACAGCACATGCGGCTTAAAACCTGGGAGCGCCCGCTTCGAATCAGAAAACTCCGGTATCGAAACCTGGGAGCGCCGGCTTCCAGCCGGCTTCTAAACTTCACGCCCAAGCCGAACCGGCACGGCCACCGCGATCTCTCGCAACAGCTCGTGCCGGTTCAGACCGCCAGCTACATCAACAGACCAGCAAGAGCCGCCGTCAACCACGACGCGAGAGTCGCAGCGACGAGAGCCCGAATGCCGACCTTGGCGATGTCGCTCTGACGCTCAGGCGCCATGCGGCTGAGACCACCGATGTTGATACCGATGGAACCCAGATTGGCGAAACCGCACAACGCGATCGTGGTAATCATCTGCGTCCGCACACTCAACGCCCCTTCGCCAGTCGACATCTTTGCGAGGTCCATGTAGGCGATGAACTCATTGAGCACGGTCTTGGTGCCGAGCAGCGGACCGACGCGAACGGCTTCATCCCACGGAATCCCAGTGAGGAACGCCACAGGAGTGAACAGGACACCGAAGACATCCTGAATCTTGAAGGTCACGCCGAACATACCAAGAGCGACTACCAGAGCCACTCCACCGAGAGCCAACGCCGGCCACACCGAGGATGGTGCTACGTGGACCAGAGCCGGAGCTCGCCCGAGCAGCTCTTTCCGCCTGGCGTACCAGAGCGCGAACAGCAGGACCGCGCCACCACCGACATACGGCAGCAGCCCTGGACGCACGAACAGCCCGCCCAACGCGTAGTTGGTGAGCGCCACTACGCCGATGAAGAAGATCAGCTGCGCCATGACATTCGCCGCAACCTTGAGACCCTGCCACGCACCTTCGGCGCCGGCTTCGATCGCG
>CAZRMH010000067.1:0-25732 GCA_964600935.1 uncultured Candidatus Obscuribacterales bacterium | reverse complement strand
GCATCTCCAGTGATACCAGAGATGCAGTCAAAGGACTGCGAAGATCGTGTGCCATCATTTGCATCAGTCCACGACGATATTCTGCAGATTCGATCAACTGCGCGCTTGCCTCGTGAATAACCTCGTCCAATTCGCTCAATTCATCATGACCGGAAACACTTGCAGTCAAGGGAATCTGACGGGGTAGCATATGGGCATTGTCCACTAAAACGCGCAGTCTATTAGTAATGTCTCTCACGAACAGCAGAATCAATATCAGTGCGATAGCAAAGTTGGAAATCAGACCACAAAGAACAACCGCGCGAACAAATTCTTCCGCCCCTTTTTCTTGTTCTCGAATCACACTAAGTTGAGCGAGCTTCTCATCCATGATCTTCATGAGAAGGTTGTTTTTCTTGCCGACTAGTCGAACCAGACCTCTCATCTTTTTGACGCGTTTAAGAATATCGGTTTCTTCCTCAACACCTTGATCCAACGCAGCCAGCATGCGTGTGTCCTCGTCGAGAGTGGCATTGAGCTCCTTGAGCCACTGGTGGACGTCGGTGTCGCCCACCGTCAGTCTGCCTAAAGTGGCAAACTCTTTGCGTGCCTGAAGATTGATCTCTTCCGCTTTCTCCTTAAAATGCTCGCTTCCAGTAGACGCAAACGTCAGAATCGCGCCAAATGAACTGACGATCAGCACATTGATTCGATCCATGTGTGTGAGAACAACTGTTTGATGATGCTCTTGATTAACCAGATCTTTAGCTCGCGTCAGAGACCACGAAAGAAGACCAATAAAGACTGTGTTCACCGCCAGCGGCACCAGTGCCAGCGCAATGCCTTTGTGAATAATGCGAGGGTGGAACATCATACTAGTGTAACGGTTACACCGCCGTCTCACTAGAGCGGTTGAATTATTGGCGTATTCAGTTGGCGACAATCGGATTTAAACGCGACGCGCGTTAGCGACTTCGTTCTCAAGTTCCAGCTCAGTCGCCTGCGCACGCATCGCCGTAGTAGTTTGTTGTTGATTGATCGAAACTTCAGGGCTGAGCAATCCGAACTGTTGATAGACAGGTTTGGCTTCGTTGCGCAATCGCGGCATCAAAAATGCAAAGATCAAACTTACCGTCAGACAGTATATTCCGCAGCCCATAACCGTCGCGTGGAATCCAAACCGATCTGCAACAGCACCACTGATCATGCCACCAAAGGGAGCCGCTCCCATAAATGACATTGCAAACAGCGCCATGACACGACCGCGTTTATCCTCTTCGACAATAGACTGCAAAATCGTACTGCAAGCTGCCATCATCAGCATCATGGTGGCACCGATAAACATAATAACGACGATCGCAGGCCAAAAACTAGTCAACGTCGAGAAAATAATCATGCCTATGGAAAACAGAATTGATGAAACCGCTACCCATTTTCCTAGTCCAAGCACGCTCTTTCGCGCAGCCAGGGTCAATGTTCCTACGAGGGAACCAGCTGCTGATGCGGACATCAAGTAGCCGAGAGTGTTTGCGTCGCCTCCGATTTGTTTGACAAACATCGGCAGCAATAGCATATAACCCGACGCGCCCAGACCAACGATGCAAACAAGAAGTAGAACAGCGCGAATCGGACTAGTGTTCCAGGTATACTTCAGTCCGTCTTTCAATTCATCGAAGACGCCGCGTTTTTCTTTTGACTTCGGCGTAAAATTACCGCGAATCATCAAGAGTGCGCAAATCACGGCTACATAGCTCGCCGCGTTTAACAGAAAACAAATTCCAGCGCCCCATGCGCCAACAATAAATCCAGCTAAAGCCGGACCAATCAGTCGAGTAATGTTCATAAGCGATGAATTCATCGCCACAGCTGAGGCCAGTTCTTCTTTGTCCACCAGATTAATGGCAAAGGCGGATCGTGCAGGCATATCAAACGAGTTGATCAATCCGGCGAAAACGCCGAGTAGTATCAAATGCGATACCTGAACTTGATGAGTCAATGTCAAATATGTCAGCAAGCTCGCCTGCAACATCGCAAGGATCTGAGTCGTAATGATGATCTTATGGCGATTAACTCGATCGGCAAACACACCTGCAATTGGCATCACCACCAGTGATGGCAGCTGCGACGACACCCCAACGACGGCGAGCAGAAATGGGGATTTAGTAAGTTCATACGTGTACCAGGCCAGCGCCACCTGCTGCATCCAGGTGCCGACCAAAGATACCAATTGTCCGCCAAAATAGAGCGAATAGTTGGTGTTAGCAAAAATTGCAAACGGTCTGTATTTGACACTATCCATACTCTGACTATACCTAAACGAAGTAGCCACAAGCAACTCTTGCTTTACTAATTGAGCGTCGCTCGAAGAGAAACGTTCCCGATCACAAATTCTTCCGATTCTCTCGGAATAGCAATCGCATTGAGTCTATATAGCAATAAGGCACCGAAACCTCTGCTTCGATGCGCTTATTCAATATATGGATAAAAAGATCTGATGCAGCGCGGTGGACCTTATGACTGCATGTTAGCCGCCAATAGTGACAAGGATATGAAACGACATAAAATCGACTACTTGGACTCACTTACCGGTTTCTCGGCCGTTTCCGAAGGTCGAATAGCGGCAGCTTCCTTGGCATCAGAGGAACCGTCAGGCGCCGCTTCACCGCCTCGAAGAGAGTTCAGCTCGGCGATTATCTTTTCGGCATCATCATCGCGTTTTAGCTGTTTTAAAACTGAGGCGTAGTCCTGGAGCGATGAGAGCAACTGATTTTTGTCGGCAATCAAGCTCGGGTCCTTCTTTTGGAGGTCAAAACACTCGTTATATAAGGAAGCGGAAAGATCGTAAGATTTCGAGGTGCTGTAAGCGCTCGCCAGTTGAAGCCGCAGCCGCATAGCCTCCGGCGACGCAATCCCCTTATCGCGCTGCGTCAGCATGTATGCCTGGTTGTAACAGTCACAAGCGCCCTTGAAATCATTGGCTTTCAAGTGAATATTTCCCATGGCAGTGAGCGGGCGCACGCGATGTACGGTTCCTGGTCCGTTAAAACGAGCGTACGACACGAGCGCCGTGCCATACATCTGCAAAGAGTGCTGGTCTTTACCCATGGCCGCCCAGATCTCAGCGAGTTTTTCCTGAACGACCGGAATTTGGCTGTCGGAAGTCGGAAAGTTGGTCTCTCGAATAATCAACGATTTCCGTATCGCGTCTCCGGCAGCAGTAAGACTCCCTTTTTTCTGCAAGGCAAGCCCTTCTTGAAACGCCTTGTCAGCTTCCTTTTTTAGAACATTAACCTGGCCGTAACTCGCTGTCGCACCGACTGATACGCGCTGTTTATTACTGGCACCCGTCTGGTCCACTGCCTTCGGTCCACCGCCCAGGACACTCATACCTGAGATCGCCTGTCTATTCTGGTCGTTCCCAATAATCTTTCGGTTTGTCGAATTGCCTGCTTGCGAACGCGGATCGTAAGCCTGAGCCGACAACGCCATTAGAGAAAGAGAGGTTGCCGTAAAGATACAGAAAATATTGTTGGACATGGCTTTGATCTCGCGACGGAGCAACGGGAGCGCCTGACCTTCCTATATACCCGCCAACCGTTCTTCATTGACTATAATTGACCGACAGGGTCGGCCCCTCACTCGGATCCACCATGGAAAAAACAAAGAAACGCTTAGTAGAACAACACCAATTGAGCGGCAAAACAGTAGCTTTCTTCGGGTCGTTTGCCTTCTGGCCGTCATATCACCCCGGCGATCCATCATACGTTGCCAAAACACGCGGAGCTAAGGTTTGCGACACGGTCGACGAGAATCTGGATTATCTGGTTCTTGGCGAGAGACGCGCTCCCGATAAGACCGAAGCGAAAAAAACAGCGGATAGACTGCGCAAAGCCGCGGAGAAAGCCGCCAAAAAAGGTCTCGCTCTTCGTTATCCGGAAGTGATTGATGAAAGCGCATTTCGTGCAATGGTGCGTTTAGACGTGAGCGGCAAAACTTTCTGCTTCTTTGGTGGCTTCGACTGCTGCGGAGGCGAGCTGGACACGACACTCTTGAGCAGTATGGTGGAAGGCGTCGGTGCAATCGTGCACACCTCCGTTGATGAAGAGCTGGATTATCTGGTACTCGGAAACCGGCGCGGCGAGGGGAAAATCATTGCCAGCAATTACGCGAAGAAACTTCAAGCAGCCGGTGCAGCAATCGAGATACTCGACGAAGACGGTTTCCTCGAGCTGGTTCGCAAAGATCGGCAAGTAACAGAAGACAGCGAAGAGGGCATGAGCTTCCCCTCATTTATAAGCGAACTACATGGAACCGTTGATCAGGGAAAACTGGGACGCGCGCTAAAAATGTTGAAGAGTGAATCGTTCAAACTGTATGTCCACAGCAGCAACGAACGACTTGTCGGAGTCGTTCGCAGCCAGACAAAATCAGACAAAGTCTACGCCAGTTGGTTAACGAACGAAGGCAAGTACGGATGCTCAACTTCGGATTTGAGCGAGTGTATGGGTTTGCAAGGCACAGTCTGCAAGCACTTGCTCGTGTTGGTTGTCGGACTCACACGAGCAGGAGAGATGAATGCAAATTCCTCATTTCTCTGGCTCAAAGCCGCACGCAGTAAAGGTCCTCGCACTGACGCAGATCTGGTGGCAACTACATTTATCGAATACAAAGGAGCCGAGGTCGGCGAAATAGACTGGCGCCCGACAGAAACGATTCCAGAAGATTTCTACGCCTTCTAGAAGGTTGCTCATTTTATTATCTGATTGCTGAAGGCTTCGAGCGCCCCTGTTGACTTCTTGATGCGCTATGAGACACAAAGCCAAGTTCTTGCACGACGTGGGCATATAGAAATGAAGTTGACCTCGACGGACCGGAAGATAATGAAATCGACAAATAATTCACGTCCACGCAAACCGAAATCTAAACGCGCGGAAGAAAATTTGGACGGAACCCATTCTGGCTCAAATGAATCGAAAACAAAGACGCCCAGGGTGACAAGCTCGAACAAAGCGGCATCGAGCGTCACTGAGGCTAAATCGAACAATCGAACGAAGTCCAGAGCAAAAAAAATGATGAGCGTCTCTATGGTGCAAGATGAATTGAATGGTTTCGCTGACAATAACGGCGCCAACAAAACTAACGGCGCCGGCGAACACTCTGGTGAAAATGAAACAAAGAGCCTGGTAGAAAACGATAAATCGAAGAAGAGTGAACGAAACGGAAAATCGATCGAGAAAAATAGCCCTGCGCCGTCAGCTCAACTAGAAAAAACAAAAAGTCCAATTAAGAACGCCGATTACAAACTTACTGAAGATGATCTGGCAAGAATCAATACGAACAGCGGACTAGTGGCTCTTTTGCGAGAGAAACAGATCAAGCTGCGAGAGGTCACTGAAGCGCTCAAGTATGAACAAGAACTGGTTGCTTTGCAGATCGAACTAGTGAAGTTACAACGGTGGATTCAACAATCAGGTCGCCGCGTCGCCATCATTACGGAAGGTCGTGATGCAGCTGGCAAGGGTGGAACAATTCGTCGTTTTACAGAACACCTCAATCCACGCGCACTACGCGTAGTGGCATTGCCGAAGCCCTCGGAACAAGAAATGGGACAGTGGTATTTTCAACGTTATTCAAAACAACTTCCCAACAAAGGCGAAATCGTATTCTTCGACCGAAGCTGGTACAACCGCGCCGTAGTCGAGCCCGTCAACGGCTTCTGCACCGAAGCCGAATACAAACGGTTTATGCAACAAGTTCCCGAGTGGGAACATATGCTCTACGAAGATGGACTGCAAATCATCAAGTTTTGGTTTTCAATTTCAAAAGGAGAACAAGAGCGTCGCTTCGAATCAAGACGAACCAATCCACTGAAACAATGGAAGCTCAGCCCAATCGATAACAGCGCACAACAGCTCTGGGATAGTTATACGGATTACAAAGAAGAGATGTTCAGCAAAACTCACAACTCCTACTGTCCCTGGATCATTGTTAAAGCAAACAACAAACGATTAGCAAGGTTGGAAAGCATTCGCTACGTCTTAAGTCTCTTCGAGTATCCAGGAAAGAGCACCAAAATTCGCTTGCACGCCGACCCGAATGTCGTGGGACGTTTCCACAGGACAAGCATCAAGCTCGATTGAAGCTTGAGCTAAACAGAAAACAAGAGCAGACGGAACGTTAAATAAGAGCGCTTGCCGGTTACATTTCGGAACGTTCCGATAATAGATAGCCCACAGGGGTAGATGAAGAAAAGAGACTTCAGGCTTCTCAGAGGTGGCGACATGACGACAGAATCTTTGTACTCACCGGCAGACAAAGAGAGACTTTTGCAGGAGCTAGAAGTTCTCACGACGACTGGAACGCGAGTGCCGATCGTTCAACCAGATGCAGAATGCGTCGACGCTCTTCACGACTTGTTTGGTCAAGTGGTTGGGCTGCCGAAGGAAGAAGATCTGGTGCCGCCGCCGCCAAAAGTGAAAGGACCGAAAATGACGCATCAACAGCTCGCAGCCATGAAGGGTGTGACGGCGAGCGCCAAAGTTAAGACTCCCGGATCCGGCGGTCTGATGCCCCTTTTTCAGGTTGTAATTAAGAGTTGGTGCGCAGTGACCGGATTTTTCGCCGATCGTAAAACGAAAGGTGCAGAAGCGTGCGCGAAAAAACGGGCATCCAAAGACCCAAAGTCTAAAAGATAACTACGACTGACACAATTGAGTTGTGAACAGATTCGCGAACAAAGAAGCGCGTCCAGGTTGTTCATGCTTTGGTCCAGATCTTGCTCTCTTTTGCGCGTTCGGTCGGATCTCAAAATCGCATATCACCGAAAAAGAGAGCGACAGCCCCAAAGCGGCTATTGACATGCTTTTCGGGAGGCGCACGCGCTTGAATTAAACCCCCGTCAAGGACATTGCATAGATATCCCCCATTTGGGTGTTCGCAGATCAGCCCAGTGGAGGACGCGAGAACTCTTTATTTCTGAGATTCTAGATATATAAGTACAAGAAGTCATCGACATCCCAAAAATAAAAAACTAGTTCGAAGGGCAGAATTTCTCGGTCTGATTTTATAAACCACATATTGGAGATGCTTATGAACAGCTCAAAAGGACAACTTTGCCATTCTTCCGGATTAGCAGAACAGATTCAAGAATCAGTAAGCAAACACGTGAGAATTAGACCGATCGAGCAGGGAACGATGCACTACTGTCCTGGTCCTGAGGATGTGCTCGACATTTTTGTAGAAGCAATCTCAAAATATCCACCCACTATTTTGCAATTGCCAATCTCAACGGTTCTGCTCAAGATAATAAACGAGGAGCACGATGAGCCTCGCAAAAGAAAACGAGCGATTCGCAGAATGAATCGGATAATCAAATCTGCACTCAACGAGGGTGATGTCGTAGTGCGATATGGTCGGCAGAAATTTGCGATGCTCCTGTTTAACGCGGACGAAACCCAAGCGGGAAAACTCTGCCAACGAGTGAAAGAAGCAATCCACAGATATTGTTACCTCTCGCTCAAACTAAAGCACCATCTCACCCTCGAGTTTGCAGTTTCGCAACATCAGGGATTCAACGTAAACGATTTTGCAGAACTGGTATTTGGCAATGAACGAAACATCCGCCTAGCGAGAACCTTGGGTGATGGAGCCGTTGTCACCCGGACAGACGCAAACGAAAATTTTCAAAACCATAAAAATTTCTTGTTTCATCTGGGAGAGCTTCACGAGAGCGAATTCTACGAGGCAGATGATTAACCAGGGCCACCACATACGGTATTGAAACAAAGGAAATTGACATGAACAGCTATGACGGCAATTGGGGGATTGACTCCAAGCATGGCAGAGTTCCACGTGCCCCCAAACCGACTGGAGTCAGCACGACCGGAGTCATCAATTCATACTTATCTGAGACGACACGCAAATGTGCCTGCGACGATTGGCTTAGCAAACTATCCTCGAACTACCAACACGGACATCACGAGGATAGCGAGTATGTCAGTCACATAAAAACTCAAGATGCGTTGGTGTTTTGGATCAACAAATTGTTTGCTAAACTCGAAGGCTTCGCGGACCGATTTAATTGCAATCTGGAAGCCAGCTACACTTTTATCGACTCAGCGCCGCCTGATTTTCATACTGTGCGCTGTCGAGCGAACGAAGAAATTTCTTTTCATGAAATCGAAAAGATTGTGTTCGAAGGTCATCTCTCCACAAGAAATGCAACTTTGTTGCTTCGGGGTAATGTTGATACCATCGAGGCATTTGTGGTGCCAGCAAGTGTATGGCTAGGGCTCAGTATCAACGAATTAGACGAAACCGATTATCCTCCGTTTGTGATTCTAAAAATCGAAAATGATAAGCTCAAAGCCACAATCGCAGATCCTCAGGCAACCGGAGACTTGCCAATCGACGCTTCTTCGCTACCGCTGTTGGCGCGTTTGTTGTTCAGCAAACTGATTGAATTCGATCAGCAGCTACAAGTCTAGAGAAGTTAGCATCGAGCGCTAAACACTCTTTGCCAACCGAATGTCAAGCACCAAATACGATACTACAGCTATGCCGTGTCAGGCGCGGGAGCAAATGCCGGGCGTCTTTTAAACATGCCTCGAACAACCAAATACACAAGCGGTAGAACACCGACCAAAACGAATGTCAAATCGCCGGCGACTCTCAACCAGGTGAACAACTGAAAGAGTTCGGAGTGTATAAATTCATAACTTCGAGCATACCAGAACCCGTTGGTGTAACTGGCAATCATCTGAATTACACCGGCAGGAAAAATATTAAGCACCAACATCAGCATAAGCCCGATGTTCAGCCCCCAAAACGACGTAGCTGCCAGCTTATTACTCCAGGCATCTTCAGTCATGAGATAACGCGTGCAAAACAGAATGGCCGCCACCGCAAGCATGCCGTAAACTCCCATCAATGCAGCATGGCCATGATTCGATGTTAAGTAAGTGGCATGCTCGTAATAGCTGACGATAGGCGTATTGATGAGAAAGCCGAAGACTCCTGCCCCCAGGAAGTTCCAGAATCCCACGGCAATAAGAAACATCATCGCCCAGTAATGCGAAAAGTTTTTGATCGAACCGTTGACCTTCGCCAGATCGACAAACTTCCAAGCTTCCATAGTCAAAAGCGTCAGTGGAACGACCTCCAGAGCAGAGATCATGGAGCCCAGAGCCATGTTGATAGCGGGTTGCGCAGTCCAGTAATAGTGATGACCAATACCGACAATGCCGCTGCCCAGATACAAGATAATGTCGATGTAAATTACAGACAACGCCGACTTCTCTGAAACCATTCCCAAACTACAAAAGAAGTAGGCCACAATTATCGTGGTGTAGAGTTCGAAAATTCCTTCGACCCAGAGATGCACAACCCACCAACGCCAAAAGTCTGCTACGGCAAAATTAGTTCCGGGGTGATACATCATACCGAACGAGAAAAACAGCGGAATCGCCATGACACCATAAAGCAACATGTACGGAAGACTGCCGTGATCTCGTCCTTTGAGTAAAGGAGTAATGCTGCGATAAACGATAAACGCCCATAGCACCATACCTATGGTCAGTAGAGCTTGCCAGAATCGGCCGAGCTCGAGATACTCCCACCCCTGGTGCCCGAACCAGAACCAGAGCGTTCCCAGTAGATTCTTCACACCCAGCCACTCACCGCCGATGCTACCAACTGCTACAACTAAAATTGCGACGAACAACACTTTTACTAACCAGTGTTGTCCCTTCGGTTCATGCTTCGACAGCATCGGAGCCATGAACATTCCAGCGGCAAGCCAGGCCGTTGCAATCCAAAAAATTGAGAGTTGGATGTGCCAACTTCGAGTAATACTGTACGGAAGAATCTCCCTTATGTCGAATCCGTAGAGTCCTTGCTCGACAATATAGTGAGCCGTAACTACGCCAAAAATGGTTTGAAAAAGGAACAGCAGCACAACTACGGTGAAATAAGGATACAACGAAGTCTGGGAACGAAAAGGTCGGTAAGAACCAACGTTGTCAACCAACCCTTTTCCGTCCGGCATCCAACCGAGTCCGGGAAAGGCGCTCAACAAAAACTGAGTCAGTCCGATTCCGCCGACAAGCATGACCAGACTCATCGCGCTCCAAAAAAAGATCTGCCAGTTCGGACCATTACCGACTAGATTATCCGGAGGCCAATTGTTAGTGAACGTATAGTCTTTTCCCGGCCGATTAGTTGAGCACACCCATGCTCCCCAGGCAAAAAAGCGGCTCAGCTGCACGCGCTCCAGAGGGTCGTTTATATAATTGGCAGGAAGCGGTAACTTTCGCCCGACACCAAATTCGGTATCGTAATGCTGAACCAGAGATTTATATGAGTCAGATTGATTAGCGGTTAGCGTCAAGACCTTCGTCTGAGGATCATATCGATTGACCTTTAATTCCGCCTGCAGAATTCTCTCTAAATCGCCCTTCTCACCATTCATCAATTGAGAGTATGGTTTAGAGAACCTTTCCTTCGCCATTCTTTCCAGCGACAATTCACCCATGCGATGAAGATAGTCGGCAGAAAAATCCGGACCATTGTAAGCGCCATGACCAAAGAAAGATCCAACATCCATCAAGCCATATTTTTGGAACACAGCCTGACCCGAGAGTATGTCACTCCCAGAGAAAAGCAGCGTGCCATCTGAATCGACCACCTTGTCTGGTATCGGTGGCGCCTGATTGGTTGTCTCATGACCCATGAATATGAGCGTCGAGAAACCCGCGATCAAAACGAACAACACCGAGAGTTTCCATCGCCAGGACATAGACCTACCTCAGTCATGGGTCGGCCATAGTAACAGACTGGAGCGATAATTACTCACTTCAAACGCCGACGTTCACCTGTGCAAACTATCGTGAAAGAAATAGGTGATAGAAATAACTCGTCTATAAAATAATCAAAATCCCTCTCGGAAGACAATTAATACCGCTGGCAGTGCTCAATTATTTGCTAAGCGATGCCAATCCGATCAATGGTTCGCCATCTCAGTGAGAACTAATGGCGATCCGTGAAGGCTTGGTTTTCTTCGCAATCTCGACGATTGGTTTATAGATCAGTACGCTTCTTTGAGTTTCACGAATCACTCGCAGAGTAGTACTACCGAGAACCGTTTCATTCGGATCTTTAAAGCCGTAAGCACCGAGAATAAGCAAACTGTTCGCTGTTCCTCCAGCTTCAAGTATGTGGTTGCTAACGGAACCCGATTTGATTGAAAATACATCCTCAGGCCAATATTCACGGAGAAGCGACTCCCCCTCCTCTACCAGGGTCTTGGCTTTATGTTCGTCCTCGAAGTTGCGTGTAACGATGACTGCTTTTAGTTTCGCTCCGACATATCTAGCAAAATTTTCCGCCATGAGAAGGGCACCAATGGCGGCGTCACTACCATCATAAGCGACAACAACTTTCTCAATCTGCTCAAGTGGTTGCACCGCAATTAATACCGGTCCCGGTGAAGAAACAACCAATCGCTCAGCAACGGATCCTAGAGCTATATTGCTGGCCGTTTTTGGTGCATCGCATCCACGATGACCGACAACAAGCAAATCAAAATTTTGCGCGTACCTTAGAATCTCTTCAACAATCCGACCTTCGGAGAGTTTTGAAGAACATTGAAATCCTCGGCTTTGCGCTTCGGTTGAAAAACGTTTTAATACTAATTTGCCAATTTTTCGAAGTGCGTTGAATACGATTTCTGAAGTCTCAATCGAAGAAATCATGCCTAGCTCTTCAGCGAATTCAGGTTCAACAAACAGACTGACCAGGCGAGGATCTACAACATGCTGGGCAGACAAATTCGCATTCAGTTTGGAAGCAATCCAAAATCCATAATCAGCAGCGATCTGCGAATTTTTGGTACCGTCGAGAGCAACGAGAATATTTTTGAATGTCATTTTTCTTCCTCATAATGAATATAGCAATCCATTAGGGCTCACTTGAATTGCAGATTTAATTTAGAAACCAATGCTTAATCGTCATCGGCTTCTCGCCTACGAATTCGCCATCTGATAGACCTTCAAATTCGTAAGTCAATTTAAGCAGAATGCATTGAAGATGCGAATTGACCTAAAGGATGATTGTCGATGGCAAACTGCAAGACTGAGGCAACAGAGAGGCTATTCAATCAGCCGTATTGCCGATTCGCAACATGAGCGGATCAACAATAATGAGGGGATAGGCTCAAGGAACTATGCTAATGCCGTTATCCACCTCTTGTCGTAAAACGATTATCGCCATTGTTTCACTAATGGCTCTGACAAGCACACCGGTTTCCGCGAGCATAGGAGTAGAAAACGGCGACAACCGCTCCTGGAATCACCAGTTCGAAAACGGTATATCCTGTTTTAAAAAGCATCTTTATAACGAATCCGAGTTCTATTTCCTGAAATGTTTAAATTCGTCCGGACACGACCTGAAGCGCTCATTAGCGTCACTGACGGCGTTGGAAGAACTATTTGAGGAGACTCAAAATTACAAAGCGAAAGAGCTTGTTCTTTTGTCTCACCTAAAAATTGCAACGGCTTACCGCCTACCAGGCAAGACGCTGGCTGAGATCAATCAGCAACTTGGCGATGTCTATTCAACTATGGAAAAATACGAAAAAGCCAAGGACAACTTTTACGAAGCACTCAAACAACTCACTTCCACCGAAACGAAAGATGACTTCACCGTCGCCTCTATCCTCAACAATCTCGCTTATTGCGAATTTCGTTTAAAAGATTTGGCAACCGCAGAACTTCATTACAAGCAAGCGCTTGCGATATTCACGCAACTGCGCGGAACGAGCAGTGTGTGCTTCGGTCTTACAGCTGGAAACCTGGCAGACCTTTATGAATGTTCGGGTAGAAATCAACTGGCGTTGACTTATTTTGAGCGCGCCATATACTCGCTGAGCGAATCAATTGGAAGACAGCACCCACTTGTCAAAAAATTTGAACATCGCAGATTAATCTTGAAACAAAAACTCCTTAATCCATTTTTCGACAAACGCCAGAACCTTCCTTTTCCAGAGAAACAGTTTCAATTGCCGAAACCACAGCATGATCTGGCATTCCGGTCTGACAAGAATTCACCGCGGGCGGTGACCGTCACCAGGCGTGTTGATCTAAGTTAGGTTTTACAAACTATTTTTCGCCCCGTCAACAATGGTATTCAACACGAGACGTGGAGAGGTTCACCGGTAAATGAGCCTTGACCAAACTGTACGCCTAACGTACTCAGCGCGGTCAAATCTCCCTTTTTCTCAATTCCCTCAGCTATTATCCGGGTAGACATCTTCGAAATCAGTTCGACCAAAAGTCGAACACATTTTTGATTGTCAGGGCTGTTACAGATATTGAAAACCAATGACGGGTCTAACTTTATGAAGTCTGGTTCTAGGTACAATAAAAACTCGAGCGAAGAATGACCACAACCGACATTGGATAAGCCTATTTTTATTCCTTGACGTTTAAGTTCGCGAACAGACTCTAACAAGCACGAAGCGTTCGGCATCATAGATTTAGCGCTCAGTTCTATGCAAACCCGCTTGTCTGCGCTCAATCTACGAATTCTCTCCAATAGTTTCGCCGCTGGAATATCCAGCAGGGTCGATGGAAAAAGCTTGAAATGACAAATCTTGGTTTGTTCGACACTCTTCGCTGCCATCATCGCGGTCTGCAAGAAGTGCAGATCAAGCAAAGTTAGAGTATTATTTTGACGGTAGCGACGAAACAATTCATCGACGATTGATTGAGACCCGTCTGGACCACCAACTAAATACTCATAACCAACCGTTTCAAAAGATCGAAGATCTACAATTGGTTGAAAGAAACACTGCAGACCAGCAGGACCGCAGCATGAGTCAGAGGCGAGAATTGCATCAGATTTTCCCGCGCTCTCTCGACCGATACTGACGCGGTTTTTTCCGTTAGACTTACTCTCTTTGAGTACGCTTTTTGTCAATTCGAGCACTTCTTCCACAGAGCAAACGGAGTCCGGAAGAGCGACTAAACCGAAACTCGCAGTTTGCTGAATCTCTCCATCCACAGTCATAGCAGGATTGCCGGTTAATCCTTGTCGCACGCGTTCGGCCACATTCGCACCTTTAGCAAGCGAGGTATCCGGTAATAAAATCAGAAATTCATCACCGCCAATCCTGCCAACCCAGTCAACAGCTCTAACGGTGCTCTTGAGCACACCAGCGACATGGCGCAGAACAAGATCGCCTGTCGAATGCCCGAAGTCATCATTCACCTTTTTGAAGTTATCGAGATCGACAATGGCAGCCAGTAAAGAAGAATTATTTCTTCGAGCAAATTCAACCTCGCGCGAAAGTATATTTTCCAAACCACGACGGTTTAGTGTTTGAGTCAACGGGTCTTGTTTTACCAACAGCTCCAAACGAGTTTTTTCATTTTGCAACTTCAAATAACTAGTCTCAAGCAGACTCTTCTCGTTATAAGAATTGGTAACATCGCGCACGATAATTCCGATGTAATCGGTCTGATCGAGACGAATTATCGACGGCTCAACTTCGGCAAGGAATTCTCTATGGTCAACCTGCCTGACAGCGCGCATGATTACTGGCTTGTTGGTTGAGCCGCTATTAAAGCCAGTTGACCTGGTCCTGATTGAGTCCCACTCTGGTAAAAGCAAATTTGCTTTTACGGTCTCTTTACCAACATCGAAGCATTGAAATAACTCTTCAGCTCTGGAATTCGCAATCGATACATTCGAAAAACCGTCGATGATTAGCATCGCATATGGTGCTCCTTCAAACATCGATACGGTCAATCGATTTCGGGAGTCATCACTTGCTGCATTAAACGGTTGTTCGGTGCGTATCATGACAGGATTCCCTGGTGCCAGCGATGCCGTCCTTCGAACTCAGAATCAGAGCACGCAAAAAGTACGTTCTACTTCTTGTTCAAATACCATGTGAACCATCCTCGGGAGAGCTCAGCCACTCTTACTTTCTCGCATTCAGGATCTTCATGAGTCGGCTTCAGTGCGACACACTCGACATGATGCTCGCAAGATAATTGGCTAGCGGCGTTGCGTGTTTGCAGGAACTCTTCCAGCTTAGTGTCCCGAGTGATGAATAGAGTTGGCGCCTTTATCTTTTTAAGAACTGAAGCGTCCAGATTAATCCAACCACTGGCAATTACGATCGCGCCGACTTTATGTTTCAAGCGCGCAGCTGCTGCCAGCCCGGCCTCTGCACCATCGCCTGTACAGAAAAATCCTATCGGTAAATTCTCGGTATCGCCATTGGAGCGTAACCATTTGTGAGCTTCCAAAACTCGGTTCGCAAGAAACTCTGTATGAAAACCGAACATCTTCCGAGAAGTCATCTCCTCATCGGATTCCTCTTCAGAGGTCATAATGTCCAGTGACAGGGTTGCATGACCAACGCCGTTTAGCTCGTTGGCAATAAATCTATTTAAAACACTGGAACGATCGTTCCCGCCTCCGTCAACGAAAAGGATCACGGAGGTGGCATTCTCAGGTAAATTTAATTGTCCAGGAAGTCCAACATCATCCAGCGAAAGGATGACACTCTGCTGAAAGACGCCCGGATCACTAATCTTTTGATTCATTTCTCTATCTCTCGTTTCACTCAGTTTGCTGCCATCTCAATTTTTGAACAGATAGTCAACATGCGCATTGACACAGAGGATGATTTTTGTCATCCTCCCGGTCCATTAGTTTAAAAACAGCTACCATTGAGTTTCCATAACTATAGGTCGATTCGATGATTAGTCGGGCGATTGTTTAGGAAGACGCACCTGCAGTGTTCCGTTCATGAACAGTGCCGAGATCCCGCTCACATCGATGTCGTCCAATAAACTCCATCTTCTTCTGTAGCTGCCGGTCTCGAACTCGGAATAAACAGTAGTCAGTTGCTGAAGCAGAAATTGAGGCTTCTTTGCTTCAATTACTAACGCTTTGTTGTCACGAGAAATCTTTATGCAGTTGAACGGAATACCTGGAAGTTCCACAACCATCAGATACGCCGCTTGGTTCTCAACAATATTCGTTTTGGGAATCTCAACAAAGTCTAATTCCGTAGAACGCAGCCTAACAGTCTTTTTCGGCTCGAAAACAACAGGAATCTGAATTGGTGTCCCGGACTGATTATCTGTTGAAATTCTCACCGATCCATCGGTCTGAGACGTATCACTTGACGACGACTCGGTCTGACGACGATGAAGAATTATTCGCAATAGACCATTAGAACAGTGCACCGTCGAACCGGCAAGATCGATATCGAATGGAAGTTCAACCGTTCTGAAAAATACTCGCGCGTTCTTCCGCACCGAATACGGTACTACATCTTTCTCAATTGTCAGAATGCGGTCACTAATTGACAGCCTGATATCGCTTGCTTGAATACCGGGGACTAGAGCTTCGATCAGAGCACCGTCGAGTGACTTGTAGACATTCAACAGAGGCCAATCGCCAGTCGCCATCCCGCATCCCAGATTCGAAACATAACGCAGTTCCCCATAGAGACGTTCCATCTCAGGAGATAAGCCCAATCTTAATTTCTTAGACTTGTCAGAAATCATCGTAGTTCTAACTCGATTGCGCACATGAAAGTTCAGTCGCTGACTGTGTTTTTTTACTCTCGCGAGGACGAAAAACCAAAACACTCGAGTTTGTATTTCTGATTACTTGCGTAGTGGTGCTTCCCAGCACATTCTCTTCAGGATCCTTATAACCATATGCTCCCAGCACTAACAGACTATGAGCCGTTTTTTGAGTTTCACCCAGAATCGTGGCGCCGATCGAACCTTCCTTAATGGAGAAAACGCTATCACTCCAGGCTTCGCGAAGGAATTTCTCTCCGTCCTCGACCAGAAGTTGTGCTTTGTTACGTTCGGTGGCGTCCTTCACTACGGTGACCGCTCTCAATTTAGCACCGACTTGCTTTGCAAAACTCTCAGCCATCAAAAGTGCGCCACGTGACGGTTCACTGCCATCGTAAGCAACCAGAACCTGGTCAATCTGGGTGATTGGTTGTACGGCAATTAGCACGGGTATCTCTGCCCCCAGGGCAACCCTCTCAGCAACCGCTCCCAGAGGAAGTCGTTGGGCATTTTTCTGATCAGCGCCACTGTGATGTCCCACCACAAGAAGATCAAACCGAGCGGAAAACTTCAAAATTCGTTCGACGATACACCCCTCATCAAGTGCAGTCGATACTTTCAAACCTTGCTTTTTCGCCTCAGAACTGAATACGTCCAGCACCGTACAGCCGATTTTTCGCAATGCGCTAAAAACGCGTTTTTCAATCTCCTGCGAGGATTTAAGACCTAATTCTTTGCCGAATTCAGGATTTAAGAAGAGGTTGATTAACCGCGGATCTACCACGTGCTGAGCAGTTAAGTTAGCATCCAATTTCCTGGCCAGCCAAAAGGCGTAATCTGTGGCAATCTGTCCATCCTGTGAGCCATCAAGGGCTACAAGAATTTTATCGAAAGTCATTTGAACATCCTCATATCACTGCTTCAATTACAACACGAGGCTCAAAAATCCGAATTGATCCAAAGGATGATTTGCAGGCAACTGCGCGGATGAACAAATGCTAAGCTCAATAACAAATGAACCTATTTAGGCTGCCGAACCCGAATAATTAGCTTTCGGATTTCGTCCAGTGCAACAATAAGAGGCAGCCATAACAGTGTAAACGCCACTGCATGCATCGGTGGAAGTCGAGTATCAAAAACAGACATGAGTGGCGGCAACGCCATCACGGAATAGAGCAGTCCAACTTCAAATAGTATGCCAACCGCCAACAACTTATTGTTTGTCATACTCAATTTAAAAACGGACTCAGTTGCGCTACGACAACAAAGAGCAGTACCAATCTGACAGGCAACAACAGCGCAAACTGCCGCTGTAGTTGCCGCACGATAGACATCACTGCCAACAGGCGCGAACCCGCAATTCGGCCATCCGAAAATTATATTGACAAACAAATAAGCCGACATCGCCGCACAAGCTTCAATAGCTCCGTACCAAAGAAACACCTTAAGCAGCAAGTTCCGACTGAGCAATCGTTCCTTCGGATCGCGAGGTGGTTTGCACATTACGTTTGGATCCGGTGGATCCGCACCGAGACCGATGGCTGGTAGCATGTCGGTACCGAGGTCGATTAGAAGAACTTGCATCAACGTCATCGGCAAAGGAATCATTCCGCGCGAGAACAGCAACACGGCGAAGGGCACAGCTTCAGCCACATTACTGGTGAAAACATAAAGCGCAAACTTCCGGATGTTCTCGTAGACCGATCGTCCCAACTCCACGGCAGCGACTATCGACGCAAAATTATCGTCACTCAGAATAACGTCTGCGGATTCTCGGGCCACATCCGTCCCCCCTAGCCCCATCGCAATGCCAATGTCGGCTTGTTTTAGAGCTGGTGCATCGTTGACACCATCCCCGGTGACGGCCACGATGTGCTTAAGGCGCTGCAGTGTCTGCACGATTCTCAGTTTATCTTCAGGACTAGTTCTTGCAAATATAACTTCGTCACCCAGAACCGCTTCCAACTCGGCGTCGGCCAGTTGTTTCAACTCGTAGCCTGTGACAATTCGTGTATTGGGAGTGGAAACAATTCCGGCTTGTTGAGCGATGCATCTAGCTGTCAGTTCGTAATCACCGGTTATCATTATCACCCGGATGCCGGCATTCTTACATCGCCGCAAGGCATCGGGAACTTCGACATGAAGCGGGTCGGCCATTGCCACCAGTCCAAGAAAGACCAGGTCGTGCTCCAATTGAATCTCGTCAGCTTCAGGACGCTGTTCGAACGACTTTCTGGCGATCGCAAGTACACGCAAACCATCATTGGCGAAACGATCAATCTCTGCGGTTATTTCAGCCCGATCGCTTGTTTCGAGCGGCACGCTCTGCCCATTCACCAGTTTTGAAACTGAAAGGTCCAGTATATCTTTTGGGGAGCCTTTCACATAAGAAACAAAATTCCTCGTCTCTTTCCATAGAGTACTCATTCGCTTCCTGTGCGGGTCGAAGGCGATACAATCGACGCGACTATCGCTCGTGTTACTCACAGACAGCTCCTCAGTCGTCCTAACCAAATTCATTGCTTTTTTGTGAGCAACAACAATCGCACCTTCGGTAGGATCGCCAGAAATCGTCCATTTCGCACATTGCTCGTTCGGCTCTAAAAGCCGAGCATTGCAGCAACGCACTCCAGCTTCGAGAACAGTGGTTAGAGCATCCAATCGTTGGTTTGGCGAAGCACCACTAACAGTACCAAGAGGCTCATAACCATTCCCGCTCAGCTCAAAAGCACCGGTGCAGGTCCACACTTTTGTAATTGTCATTTCATTGCGCGTCAGAGTTCCGGTTTTATCCGAGCAAATGACGGTAGTACAACCCAGCGTTTCGACTGAAGACAATTTTCTGACAACTGCATTTCTCGCTGACATATGCTGCACAGCGATGGCGAGAGAAAGGCTGACAGCCGGCAACATTCCTTCCGGAACAAAAGCGACAATCATGCCCAGCGCAAAAATAAAACTGTCTTTCGAATCGACGTTAAAAATCAGTACGGCGATCAGAAAAAAAGCAACGCCAAAAGCAATCGCCAGAGCAGATACAGTCTTCGTAACGCGCTCCATTTCCTTTTGCAACGGGCTCTGCTCTCTCACAATGTTTTGAGTCAGATGAGCGATCTTTCCAAATCTGGTATTCATACCGGTCGCCACAACCAACGCACGAGCTTCACCGGCAGTGACTGTAGTACCGGCGTATAGCACGTCGGAGTGCCCACGATTGGGATGGTGATATTTTGTACCGTTGCGACTGATTTTTCTGACCGGGGCCCCCTCGCCTGTCAACATCGACTGATCGACGAAAAGACCCTGGTCTTCGATCACTCTGGCGTCCGCCGCTATGTCATCACCTTCGGAGACAATCATTACATCGCCGGGAACGAGCTCTTCGGCATTGATTGTTATGTCCGTACCATCTCTAATCACTTTCGCATTCTGCGGGACCAGCTTAAGCAGAGCGTCAGTAGCCTTTTCAGCCTTAAATTCTTGCCAAAAACTAAACAGTCCATTGATCACATTAACGGACCAAATCGCCACTGCTAGTTGGGTCATACCAGCGCACAAGGCCGTCACCCCCCCAGCCCAAAGAAGCAACGCCATCATGTGTGTAAAGTTAGAGAAAAGCTTGAGTATGATTGGCGGTTTGCCAACTCTCGTTATGCGATTGAAACCAATCGATTGTTGCCGAGCGCTGGCATCTTGTTGGGAGAGACCATCAGGACTGCTTGACAAAGCTTCAAAAGTTGATTCAAGCTCACCGAGATAAACCAGATCGGTCTGTTCTTCATGCGGAATTATGACTGGTGGAGCGAGTTTCATCCCTAGAACCTGGAGTTTTCGCAAGAGTTGGATTGAGAGGCACCACCTGCGGTGTATCTAAAAACCGATAAATCAAGCAAGATGCGTTTGAAACCAACTTATTGACAGTTCAGCGAGTTCCTCGATCACCCCGGGTTCATCAAAACGCTCAGAGGCACCCTGAATAAGCGAGAGTTCCTTTTGACATTGCACGAGAGCCAGAGACTTCTTGTTCAGCGTCACAAGCTTCCTATCGTGCTCTCCAACGATAAATAAAACTGGACAATCCAGATTCGCAAGAGAATTACCGACAAGGTCCGGTCGACCACTATGAGAAACTACTGTGCTTACCCACTTGTAACGCCTTACGGCAGCCATGAGCGTCGCGGCCGCTGTGACGTCGCTTGCGTACAGCCCGATTTTAAGACCCGTAGTTTCTGCCTGTAGCACTAGCCAGTCGATCACTTCCACAACTCGATCGGCAAGCAAAGATACGTCATCCTTCAAAGCGTTGGATTCGAAATCAGCGAGTTGTTCATCCTCCGTAAGCAAATCAACAATCAATGTAGCTGTGCTTCGCTCGATTAAACCACGCGAGATGAACAGATGTGCAGGAGACTTTCGCCCGTTGCTCCCGCCGTTAAACAGAACGACTAGCGATGTTGCCGTGTCGGGCACGGTCATATCACCTGTCAACTTTTTGGATCCGCCGACTGGAATACAAATTTGACGAGGTTTTAAATACAAATTCGACTCTATTTTGTTCATTTGATTATTCCCGATTGAATTCGAACCCCTTATTGTCATAGTACGGGCGAAACTTAACCGATCCATCCACCCGTTGGGCGATATTAAGACGTTTCCGCCCGCTCATCCGCACGGATGATCCCGAAAAAAGAAAACATCAGATGTGCCACCAAATCTGGTGAGCAAACATCTGATGATCTGTTTTCTATAATGCTGGGTCTTAATATCGAAGAATCATTGCTGCCTCGCCCCACTCCTTCATGAGTTCTTCAGGTACAAATTCCACTTTGCCATGCATGATGTATGTCGCACGTATTGCTTCCTGCTGCGTACCAAGCTTCAACGTCCCACTTAGTTCCCAAGAAGGATTGGGCAGAATGAGAACTTCGCCTCTGCCATCGCGGGCACAGTTGAGAACTTCATCGGCACCCGTCGCCAGTTTCTGATTACCCTTTGCAATTTTGCATTTTTCCAGCAGTGTCTTTGCCTTCTTGTCTTTGTAGCTGGACATAAGATCCTGAATAATTTTTTTGAGAGATTCGGAACCAGCGATTTCATAAGTCTCATCCAGAGCAGCCAGCACTTCAATTCCGTGCGAAGCCAATTCGACTTGACTGAGGTCGGCAAGATTAAGTCCTGCGAAAAATACTGGACGTTGTTCATTGCAACAGAGCTCAGCGATTGCTTCTAGAAGTTCTTGCTTCCACTGCGAATCATGATGTTGTCCTTTACGAACTTTGCCGTCCTTATCTGCTTGCTGAGGCGCACGGCGTTTATAAACTGAAGCGAGATGCGTATACTCCTTCGATTCCGGCGCTGTTTCCAAATGCTCTCCTCGCCCACGATAGACCCGCACCACAGATGGTTCAAGCGAGATAAATAGATAGGGGATTGATTCTTGCTCCGCATAACTGCTTTCATAACCGGAGAAGTAGTCCCCGACATAGTCACGCTCGGGCATGTAGATATAATATTGCTTTAGAAATGATTCTTCACTGGAAATAAATAAGCCCACCGATTGAGCACCAGTTTCAAAATCCAATTGATCAATCAACAAATCAGCACGTTTTTTAATTTCATGGAGAATCGCAGGTGTTGAGTCCGAGGCTTTGATGACCTCATGCACTCGATTGCGAATGTGTCCTGAATCGTGCAACTGTTTTTCCGAACCTGAGTGCATTCGAAAGAAGAATGAAAAAGCAGGATACGTGACTTTTTCGTTGCAGACTTCGGGACTCTTTTGAACCAAATCGGTACTTGTCATATTTTTTCCTTCTATTTGATGTTAGCTAAATTCAGCGCTGTCACTGTCTCCGGTAAAAACAGCATCCAGATCGATTAAGTACGTGTATGAGTGAATGAAACTTTTGGCGTCTCCTCATCCTTGCCTTGTTGATTTCTCGGCATGCCAACGATCAGCGTGGCGCAAGGGCTGGCCGCCAATACGTCATATGCAACACTGCCAAGAACGGCATGAGGCAGACCGGTGCGTCCGTGCGATCCCAGAATGATGAGCTCAGCATCCCACTCGACTGCAGTTCGCAATATAGCTTCCGACGCATGACCTTCGACAATCATCATTTGAATACCAATTTTGGGACGCCGCTTTTCAATTTTGTGAACAACTTTTTTGAGTAAGTCCTCTCCATATCGGCGAGCGACAACAAGTGACTCGGCCGCGACCGGGTGCATGTCATGCATGACATAGAGAAGGCAGATGCTGACCGGCTCGACCCAGTCGTGATGCAAGAGAAAATCGATTTGCAAATCTGCGAATTTTTCTTCTTCGACTGGTATCAAAATTTTCATCATTTTTTCTCCGTGGCCTAAAACAAACTGCCAACTCCACCGCAGGCGATATCAGCAGATACTGGTCAAGCTGACTCAGCAGCCACCAGTGCAGCAGTACCGTTGTCCAGTTTCTCTTGATGAGGCAATTTGATCACTACGACCGGGCATAACGAATGCGTGAGAACCGCCATCGAAACGCTTCCAAGCAATAATCTAGTCAAACCGGTTTTGCTATGCGAACCGACAATAATCAAGTCCATGTCATTGTTGATCGCGTAGTTTACTATGTCTTCTTTAGGAAAGCCGGACGTTACGACCTTCTCTATTGAACATTCAGGACGGCCCTGGTTAATCAAATGAGCGGTATTCTGCACTAGAGTTTCTGCGCTCTCGAAACGTTCCTTTTCAAGATCGTCAAGCACCGGTCCAGGCAAAACGGACAAGAGGTTACCAACTTTAGGAGACTCGACTATGCTTAAAATTACAAACTCCGTTGCCGCCTTCCAATCGCGTTGCACAACATATTCAGCAATTGCCCTGGCAAAATCCGGCTGATCAACGGCAATTAAAACTTTCATGGACCGCTCCTCAAAAAGCTAAATCACATTTTGGCGGTTTTGAGTCAATCATGCATCATCCGGAAGGTTGACTGTGAGTGAGTAAAGTTACCAATCCACAAACGGTGATTTTCGTTGTTTCAACAGACCATTTACTTCCTTTTGAATCTCATATTGAAAATCTCGTGCTATCTGCAATCGCAACCGCCTGTCGGCAGCCCGTTCTTTCGGATAATCAAGATAGATTGGTTTGCCTATCTTGATGAGAAACTTAATCGGTAATGGAATGATGTTTGCTGGAAAGGGCAACCAGGGAAAGCTTGCTGTGACCGGGAAATAGGGCGCGCCTATGGCTCGAGCTAGTGACCTGAAATTGCCCAGCAGTGGATAAATTTCATCACCGCCAATGGTGGTAATCGGAATGATTGGAGAGCCTGTTTCAATTGCAGCCTTGACAAAACCCGGGTCGAAATCCATCAGCCGATAACGCAATGAGAAAGGCTTTCCGGTACCTCGCGCCCCCTCCGGGTAAAAGAAAACAAGTTCTTCATTCTCTAAAAGGCTCTTCGCAACAGCGTATCTGGCAGGAACCGCGCCAAAACCTTTAACCAGATCTTTTAAGAAGGGCGTAGTCTGCAGGAAATCATGAGAAAGACAGCGCACTCGCCGAGGTGCTTCGTGTTGCAGGAAGATGCCTGCAGCCGTCATGAAAGCATCTACCGGCAGGACACCAGTGTGATTACCAATTAAAACGGCTCGCCCGTCTCTGGGAATATTCTCCAGCCCAACCGTCTTGACATCAAAATAACCTTCATACAGAAATTGCAGCAGAGGCATCCATTGCTTGATGATCTCAGGGCTGAAACCGTATTGATCACTGCTACCCGCATATCTCGAGTAGAACTCGGGCCGCTCGACAACACCTCTCATACTTAGTCCGGCAAAACTCATAACTACTCCACTCTTAGAGTGCAACGGACGAATTCGAATTCTGCTTGGAAATTCGATCGAATACGACGCCTTCCGGTCGGACGATTAGAACCGAGCAAGGCGAATGCGCAGCCACAGCTGTCGCGGTACTTCCTAAAAGAAATCTGCCGACGCCGCGTTTACCGTGTGACCCGGTAATAACAAGATCAGCATGCCATTCAATGGCACTGTCAACGATAGTCTCAGCAGCATGTCCTTCGAGTACAAGCTCTTCAACCGAAGCGCCGGCGAATCTCAAACGTAGACGCTTAGCCATCTCGGCGACAACGGCCTCAGCCTCCAACCGACACTCGTCACCTGGCCAGAGCAACGCTTTGTCCATAGGTGTCATTACGTGAACAACCTTAATGGTGGCAAACTCAGTCCACATGAGTTGGTTCAAAATGCTTTCAAACGCTGGAATAAACTCATTGTTTTCAATTGCAATAATGATTTTCACTACCAAGCTCTCCGTTCAGACCTAAAGACCAATCAGTGTCGGCAGTCGCTTTGACGTTATGCAGAACATCATCAGCATCTCACTGTAAACGCTACTTACGCATCGACCGTTTGGATGAGTGCGAAAGCTCCCCAGCAAACGTCCGATTACACGGATTCTTTGAGCAACTCATACTTTGGAACAATGTGATAATTGTAGAGACTAGACCGAATAAGGTTGAGAGAGTCAGCCCGAGTCCAGGAATACAACATGAACACTGCAGCGCGCTTGCCACAATTACCACGACCTTGGACATCCCTGGCTCACGCTTTTTTAGACCAAGTAAAAACTCGACCGCAAGCAATCGCTGTTGTAGATTCGCTTGGGGTCACCCTCACTTATAAGCGCTTATTAGTCGCCGCAGTTGTACTGGCCGACAAATTATCCAACAAACTAACTGACTGTGCATGTGTGGGTGTAGTTCTGCCGCCCTCGGCCGGCGGCGCAATTGCTAATATAGCGCTGGCGCTGTTGGGGAAAGTGACGGTCAATCTAAACTACTCGACAGGACAGGCTCTCTGCAACGATGCTATCGACCAGTGTCGAATCCGACATGTAATAGGTTCGAAGCGTTTTCTACAGAAAGTAAACCTGCACTTCTTGCAAGAGTCCTGGATCGACCTGGATGAAATTCGCGATCAAATCGGCTGGTTGGATCGGATAAGAGCATGGACAGAATCAGAATGTCTCCCTGACAGCATTCTCTATGGCTTATTGCCTGGTTTGGCACCATACCGCAAGATCGCTTTTCCTCGCGCTGAAGCCTTCCCAGTTATCGACGAAGCACTACCGGC
>CAZRMH010000066.1:0-25741 GCA_964600935.1 uncultured Candidatus Obscuribacterales bacterium | reverse complement strand
GGTGGTGAAGGTCTAATCTCCATCAACTACGACGTCGCAATTCAAACGGTTCCACAGCTCTCCCAGAAACGAACACCGCTGTCGCCTCCGGATCGAGCACTGATTACGCCAACAGTTGCACGACATACGTTACCCAATCGAGTAAATGATTGGATCAATGAAATGAATTCTGTTGAATCAACCGCGCAAAAAAAGGCGATTGCTGCTCAAGATTTTATTCGAAGTAACTATCAATATGACGGAGGATTTTTGGAACGAGACGAGGTGATTAAAAAACGCGGGAATCTCTCATTTCTGTCTGGAAACCACCATTTGGAGCTCCTGCATGCATCAGGCGATGATGAGATTTTAGGACGTGGCGTTTGCTACGAACTTAACGTGATGCTTGTGGAATTACTTCGCCATCTGAAGATTCCTTCATTCATCGCGATCGGTTGGGTCATGGATGAAGGCGTTGTCGATCTTTCCGATCACTTGTTCGCACTCGCGCTCGTCAATTCTGAGGATGGACCATGTCTTCTTCCATTAGATGCCGCGGCGACCGACCGGGGTCCAATTAGAACTGTTCAACGTCGCAGTTTTCCAACTCCAGCAAAGGATTTGAAAGCCAGACCAACAATTCCAACCGTGAAAGGCACTTGGAACATTACGCCGAAAAACTCTACCGCCGAGCGCTCAACAGCCCTGGACAGTGATCGCTATTCGGGTTCGCCATACGAAGGAGAACCGTCTCAGCGGCCAAAACCGTCGTCATCAAGCCACACACCAGAGATCCCAAAAGCGAATTTCAGTTTTAAAGACTGGTTTCTCAATGGAAAAGATAAAGAAGAGCCCAAACCCTCCTCCAACCCAAAAACCATTTCGAAAAGCCTATCAGACGCACGTCTTGCACAAGAATACAAAATTCGTAAACAACTCGAGGCGACGATTGCGAAAGAACGTGAGATGCGAATTAAAGCGGAGGAACGTTTGGGCGAAGAGCGTCGACTCCGTAAGCAAGCAGAAATGAGCATGGGGAAAAGCGCTGAATCACAACAACAATCCGAAGACGACGTGAGCGCTTTAGCTCCGTCTGAAGAGCTTCTAGATTTCCGCGTGACCGAACCTCGTCGGCAGGCAGACGAATATAGTTTGCTTTGCAACGCCTACGATCGCGTCATCGATGCACTCGGTCTTGAAGCCGCGGCCTACCCCATGGGAAGCGAAGGACTGCGTCAAAAGCTGATCAAGCTGCTGGGAGGCACAGCGACAGTCGAAGTGTTTCTGAAGATTCTACAAGGCGAATTGACAGGAGCCTCGTTCGTTTCGAAAGAACTGAAGTCATTGGAAGATCTTCGTTTGATCGAAATCGAAACGGTCCCCACGCTAAAGCTGAGCCTAATCGATTCAAATGATGACGAAGTCTAATCTGATTAACCGCTCTGTCCGACAATTCTTATAAATTCGATTTCCTCGACTTGATTGATAGCATGAAGGCAGGCTTATAAAGGTCATGTCCACCGTCCCGGTTGCTACATTAAGTGGCATTGTCTTTACCTGAAAAGGATGTTAACTGTTTCAGTAACTTTCTCGCCCAAGGCACGAGATGCTGCAGGTTTTCCTCTAGTCATGCTTGTACCAAGGTAACCAACTGCGGTGGCAGCGGCGCCTTCAACCGACACTAGATCACCACCATTCAACAACATATCCGACACGCCACCTACACCACCCAAACCATCGAGGTCTACAAATCCGTTTGCGTTGATTCTGATTGCATACGATTTTCCCTTAGTCACCATATCGATCTGTCGCGCGATCAAATTGCGATTTACCATTGTTTCTTTCATATGCTTAACTGGGTTTTCGACGACAGCAACAATCTCTTTCGGTTTCATACTCGCGTCAAGATGAATTGTTGCACTACTGACGACACCATTGGCTTTCAATTCCAGAATCCTTTCACCTTGCTTATCTGCATTACTAAGTGACAGATACCGCATAGTTACTGGCATTTTGTGCGCATAGATCTTCCCGGCGACATCCGGCAGGTCGACGATATTTATTCCGGTGATATCTCTCAGCTCTAAATTAGGTGCCTTCGAGTCGATCTTGAAGCCAACCGACTTTGCTACATGAACCTTCAAGCCGCTCTTTTCATGCAGAGATTCGCCTTCTCGAGTAATTGTAACTTGGTCGCCCACTTTCGTCACTGACTCGACGCCATTAAGAAGCTCCTTCACTGTCGGATCGAGCTCATGCCCAATAAATCCTTGCAGTATCTGGGCGACCTTATCACTGCCACCAGTCACGGTAACGGCAAACTCAATATTGGCTGGGTCAGCTTTCATCAGCTGATCCGGATTAGCCATGATTTTGACTGACGTGCGAGCATCATCTCGTTTTAAGCTGGCTTCAACAATGACACGTCCTTGCTTATCTCGAACAGGTTCAAACTTCGGTCCAATTTTGATCGACACAGATTCCAGGATCGAATCAGTGCGAATCGTCGCGATGCGGTTGCCGTCTTTGTCCGGCTCACCAAGCGCGATTTCCTTGAACGCGATCGCCACAGGAGTTTTTATTCCAAGTCCGTTAGCAACATCGGCGGGAAATACAACCTTAATCTTGGCGCCCTCGATTTTGCTCAACAGGATCTTTCCGCCGTCCTGTGCCAATTCACCGGAAACTTTCCTATCCCAGGAGAGTGGTAACCCGCCGATACTGTAGAGATCTCGACCGTTGGTTTCAATCTCGAATTTGTTTCCAGTTTTATTGAGTTGTTTTATGTCAGTAAAGACGTTCGAAATTTCGGTGTTGGCATATAGACCAACAATGGCCTCAAACATTTTGCCAGCATCCTTTTTATCGCCGCTCTTACTCCAATTAAGAGCCTCTTCAAACAGCCTATCAAGCCGAACTTGATGAGGAACAGACAGATGCGCTGGCGGAACATCAGGTAATTTGAAACCGAGTGCTGCTAACCCGGGTCCATCTTTAGCATCAACCGCTGGTATCAGTTTTCCAAATTCAATTTTCAGAATATCAGTTCCATCTTTAGATTTGTCTGTGGACAGAATCAAGCTCTCAGGTTGAATATTCGCCCCTCCAGCAGCAATGGAAAGACCTCGAAAGTTGCTGAGTCTGAGCTTCTTCGGGTCGCGAGGATCGCAATTAATATCGCACGTGGCATTAGCGAAATTGATATCTGCAACGATTTCGCTATCGGGAAGTTTAAACTTAAAACTACCTTTGCCTTCAATAGAGAGCTTGTTCCCGTTTAAACTTATCGTCTTTAAACCTTGTATGTCTCGAGTCCCAGGCAGTCGCAAGCCTGGAATCGCTTCAAGCGTCTTCCCAGCATCATTGAAATCCAATCTGACGACATTACCGGCGGTATTAAGTTGGATGTTCCCGGGTAGGGCACTGGTAACAAGAAGCAAACGCATCAGGTCATCCGAGGCACCATTGACGCGACCAAGATAATCTGCAACCCGTTTAATTTCAGCGACTTCCCTCTTATGCCAATCCGCACCAGTTGGGTTTTTAAGCGACTTCAAGTCAGCCAGTTTCTTATGCTGTTCGACAAGCTCGACACTTCCTGGGGTATAGTTTTTTTCGGCAGCATCTAAGACTATCTCTTGATGTTTGATAGCTTCAGGAACTCGGTCCAGCTTCGCATACAGATTTCCAAATCGAGTATGCAAAGCAAGCTGATCGGCGCCAGAAAGAGGTTTCGATTCATCCAGAGAAACAAAAGAGCCTGATGATTTCTCCTTGAACCTAAACTGACGTGAATCCGGCAGCACCACCGCATATATCTTTTCGTCGTTGACTGTCTCTATCGATATCTTCGTACCATCAGCATCAACGGCTCTGGTAAAGACTCCATCCGAAAAGCTGGCAATAGTGCCGTCTCTGTATGTATCCTCCACGCCTCTGGGAGAAGAGAATGTGCGTTTTGCCAAGAGACATTTTGCATCAGTACTATCAAAGGAAATTTTACCGTTGGCGGAAAAAACAAATCTGCCTTCCATAACCGCACCACCGGGAGTGCGCCATCGCGTCCTCTCAAAATTTTCGGGAGTGATTACATCGCCGCGAGCTGTGGTATATCTAGCCACCGCTCTTCCGCCCGACAACAGAATCTCGGAACCATCAGGGTATTCGATTGAAGTTTGTCCAAGCGGCAAATGCGTTACTAGTTTTTTCGCAGATGGTTCCACTGAAACTGGTTTCAATCCCTGCGTTTCTATATGCTTCTGAAGCTCAGCCGGCGAACCAGCGATAACCTGTTTCCCAGTCGAATCATAGAAGTGAAACGTTGAACCAGAGCCTGTTACGATGTGAATTGCATTAAAACCAAAATGACGTTTCACATACCCAAAATAATCTGAAAGCAGTGTATCTTTATCAAAACCCAAATCTTTTAGTTCATGAAATCCCTGCTTTTTCAACTCGGCTTCAAGATCAGCTTGATTCGTGACAAACTGCAGTTTGTTGTTTTGGTAAACAGCCATGCGAGTTTCATTAGTCGTAGATATTTGAGTGACAAACACGCCATATGCGGTCTGCAACTTATCTAGTGTCGCCCGCTTAGACTCTCCTGATTGAGAGACAATAAGATCACCTGATTTACCATTTTCTTCTGTGAATGGTTCCGCTGGCACGTCAGCAGCGATTAAGAAAACCGAGCCTAGAAGATTTTCGACTGAAGAATTATTATCACTAAATCGAAATGCTTGCGATGCTGACTTGAACGAAGTTGAACTTAGCTCATCGATAATCAGCGCGCGGTCAAAGCCCTCCGCCTGCGATTCAGAAGCGGATTTAAAATGTTCATATACCATGACTGTTAGTCCTTACCAGACCGCCGCAGCCATAAAAACATCAAAACGGATCAATCACGGCTAGAGCAGCGACTTCCCACAATCGCTTCACAGAATTTTTTGCCGTACCATCAGTTTTGCATGATGGCATATATCGCATTGCGGCTATTCTTGGACAGATGATTTTAAGCAGTTTGATTTTTCAAACGAACTCTAGCGAGACGCCAATCACGTCAAGGTTTTCACCCTCATCACAACAGCGCCTCGCTAGAATCAGGACGCGGATCACTCAGGTGATGGTGGCACTGCTGACAAACGAATCGCTGAAGGCGGTCTCGTCGCGATCAGTGATACCGCGATGAGCTTTCAGGTCGGCAACTCGAGCTTCAATAGCCGAGGCTTCTTTGAACAGGTTCATCTTTCGCAGCAGCTCTCCGTAGGAACGGAGAATGACCGCATAAACAGAATCGCCCTGCCCCAGACAATGAGTACATCGGTTTATTGCTCTTAGATAAACGTGCTCCGATTCCATTAACCTATCGGTCTCCATCAAAATGCGCGCCAAGTCTAGCGTGCTC
Source organism: uncultured Candidatus Obscuribacterales bacterium (assembly GCA_964600935.1). GTDB lineage: Bacteria > Cyanobacteriota > Vampirovibrionia > Obscuribacterales > Obscuribacteraceae > JADYXR01. The sequence goes on along the minus strand of CAZRMH010000066.1, from coordinate 20,358 downwards.
AAAACCACCTCAGTGCAGGTGATTCCCTTTACCCGGTCGTCGATATCCAAAATGAGGCGGTAGATTTTCTCGGCTGGCACAAATTCTCCGCGGTCGTACCAACAACGCGCCAACGCGTACAAGCCCGGAATCAGATGTTCCGCACTTGGTTTGGGTGATGATGACACCTGGTGCCACTCGTTCTCGCTGGTTCCCATCTGTTAAAACCCTCTCTAGGGACGTTCTTCCATTGTGGCGAGTGAAGCGTTCAGAGATTTATGGGTTTGACGATAAACTTTGTAGGGTTTTTGGAGAATTTTCAGTTTCCAGATCTTCCAAACCCCAGACTGACAAGGCTGAATGCTATGTTTCGGTCACGATAAATGTTTACTCAGAAGTGCTGAAACTGCCTGAGTCGATGGCACAATTGTACGGTTGCTCATATTGAAAACCGGCAACGAGCGAGGGCGCGCCCTTCGAGATCACACTTTGTTTGAAGTGAAGCAGGAGCATTGAGATGGTAATCGACATTCCCAGAGCATTACTGATAAGCGAACCGTGGACCACGATGTCTGTCGGCGGAAAAACCAACACGAAGCCTATGTTAGTCTCGCTGCTGGAGGAATCATCAGAAGGCGCTCAATTCAAACAGCAGCTCACGTCCGCTCCTGCTGGCGCGAACACCTATAGAGTGGTCGACGAAATCGGTCCTTGCTACGAATTCCAGGGCGTTGCCCAAGTAAACGACGATAAAGTCAGCTTGCAAATCGAAGGAGCACTGAAGTTTCTCCGCTAAATTTCGAAGCATTTTAGCGTGCGGGGAAGCACTGTTAGATAACGCCGTCGGAACAATATCGAAACGTATTCGACGGTAAACGACTTCGCGTCTAAAACAATTTCGGCACGTTGACGCTACTTACGCTGCCAAACAGTTGCTAGCGTATAAATCAACTGGTACTTCCTGCGGTGCTCTCGAATTACCAGAGGCATATCGAATTCCTCGAGCAATTTGAATTCGGAATTCAACGCTTGCTTTAATTTGTCAGCGGAGAAGTGGGGTTTTCCATGTTCATCGGTGAAACCACCCATCCAGACATCTCGTGGAGTGTAGGTTTCCATCCAGGTGAATGGTGTAGTGAGCACCATGATGCCACCGCGTTTCACAACACCGCGATCTCCGCCCATGCGATTTAGGCATGCCATCGGACTTGGCAGTCGGCACAAGACATTGGCTATCAACACAGCGTCAAAATCCAGAAATTCCGGTGGCAAAGAGCAAGCATCCGCACGTCGGAACGTTACCTTGTTTCGCAAACCCTCTTCCACAGAGACTTTGTGCCGAGAAACGATTTCACCTTCCTCAATAACATCAAAGCTTACTTCACCGTCGGCTTGCAATTGTTTCGCTTTACTGATGAAACTTTGACTCAAGTCGCAAGCTGTAACTTGATTGAATTTTTTTGCAAGATGGAAAGATGCGCCGCCGACGGCGCAACCAATTTCGAGCACGCGATCGAAATTAACGCCTGACTTATGCGCCCAATCCGTCAGTAGATCGGCACATCTGGTTGGAAACAGAGTTGCATCCGATGGACCGCTCTGAAACGGCATCTGCAGTTTCGAGTCGCCGAAATGCAGCAGGAGATAATCCGAGAGCATTCGTTCGGTTTCATAAGGATTATCAGCGTTCACTCCAATTTTCACGGCACCACCATCAGGATTGTCTGTCGAAAAGGCAATGCGAAAGCCGGCATGCTGGGCGAAGTGAGGTCGAAAATGAAATCTCGCCCACGGAGTCGACTCGTCCCCGGTGCTGACGAACGATCCACCAAGGATCATCTTGTGTTCACCGTCGAAACACGGGGTACTGAAGTCATCATAAAATTTGTGAATTTTAAAACCAGGAAGTGGATTGAAATCGTCTTCGCACCACTGCCAGACATTGCCAAACAAATCGCCCACGGACGTGTCGGCAGCGTGACTGTCGACAGCGGACTCGGAGCCCCATCGCAAATCAATATTAAGCGGGAGCGTCTGCGTCGGTTCGTTTAAAACTCCGTTTTGCTTGCGCATACTCGCATGCTCAGCTTCAGAAAGAAGTCTGTATGAAACCTTCTTGCCTTCGAGTTCAGAACGCCATTTGCAATAAGCGCTCGCCTCATGATAGTTCACTACTGCGGGCCAGGACCAAGCCATAGGAATGACTTCAAAAATTGTTCTCAAATGATATCGATGCGATCCTGCCGGACCGTTTGAGGTCCAGAAGCCAGGAAATTTGACGTTTCGAAACCGTCTCCAATTCCATCCAGATTCGCTCCAAAACTCCTTGGTCTGATAGCCGCCAGCTTTAACAAATTCGAAAAAGGCGCCATTGCTGATCAAATATTTGCCGGCTTGGAATTGTGGAACTGACACCTGCTTGCGACCGTACTCGTTGTCCCATCCATAGACCGGAACGTCGACAGCCTTGCCAAATTCCACATCCGTGGCAGGGAACGAAACCATCTGATCTGCCGGAAAATCGCGCCCCACCACTGGTGATACCACGTCACGATCGCGAGCAGAAGGATGGAGGCGCGGCCACTGTACTGGTGGTTTCACGAGCCGCAGCGGCAGCTCACGAATCAAAACGGATGAAGTTTCCAAATGAATGCGCTCGTGTTCGAAACTCATGAACAAAGCCCATAACGGGTGTGACTGATCGATTTTAGGGTGGTCTGCTCCTAAATCAGGGTGATTGGCGATGACACTGCATACAGTGTCGTAGACTTTCTTGCGGTAATCATGGACAAGATCGATCGTTGGCCACTTAATTGAGTTTTTAGACATGTCGTCCCACGACATCTCATCGACACCAGTTTCAAAAATACTCTCAAATGCAGTACTGATAGGCGCTTCAATCAGTCCAGCAACGCGAAGTTTATTGACGTACAATGCAGCCGGATGTCCGTAATAGAAGATCAAAGGGTGACGAAGTTGATGATAAGGCGGTCGATAGAACGCCTCATCATTTAGCAATCCACTAAAAAGAACTTCCGTAATCGTCCATGAGTTATCGAAGTAAGCTTGTACTTCCTCGCGCGTACAGGTGGCTAAATTGGGAATCGGCAGAGACGTTATCGTGCCATCACGACGCACCCCTGAGCATTGGTTATAAATCGGTTCCTTACCAGTCCACCAGCGTTTCGATCTAAGAAGCGTTAGATCTGAAAGACCTAAATTTTGTCGCCATCCATCTTCGGGGATCTGCCCGTCAGCCAGTCGCTTGCCGCTAACAATCGAAGAGTTCTTTTTCATCGCATCAACCTTGGTTGGGATTCCGTACTATCAGTTCCGTACTCTAATAAGGATGGGTCGGTTTAGCGACGGTCATCAAAGTGAACGGCTTCTGGAATTTTCTAGCTTAGAGCTTTCAATCTAATTCCAATTAAACACAATCGAAGTGAACGTTTGGTTAATGCGGCACTGGAAATATCCGCGAAACCATTCGATCACACAGGGGGCGGCGAGCGATGAATGATTTAAGCCACCTGCCCTTCAAACCGGGCATTAAGTTTAGCAAAATCCCTCATTGAGACAAGACCGCTAAATTTCCGCCAAGTTTTTTGTCAGATGAAGTTCTCCGACTGCAAATATTTCGCACCCTGATTAAGTAGTATTGAAATAGAACATTTAACTGTTGTTGTTGTTGTTGTTGTTGCGCAGAAGAAGAAGAAGAAGAAGAAGAAGAGGCGTTCAAAGCTGCTGAGCGAAGACGGCAGCGTATGACATCGCGGACAACAGTGCGGATTCGGGGCGAGGCCCCGTTTCCGTCGCTGGAGGTCCGCTAGTCGTGCTGGGTATTTTCTCAGGCCGCCACTTAAAGTTTTGACGGGTTCCGAAATGGAAGCTAAGTTTCCTGAACGAAACTAAGCTACCGTCCGGGAATTTAGAAACTAGCAGTTGTGCCGGATTTCTTTACAGTAGCCGCCTCGACATTCGAACCCTTGATGGTCTGAGGAAATTCCAGCATAGCCGCTAAATATTCCTTTTCGGCGGTGCTCCAAACATCACCATGGGCGGTGGCAGGCAGACGCAGGAACTTTTTTGTGCCCGGGTGCGCCTGATACAAATCCTGTGCGTGTTCGACAGGAATCACACGATCCAAATCCCCATGAATGATCAGAAGCGGTTTATTGGAATTTTTCAGTATCTCTATGTTGTTGAAACAGGGCTGAGGATAGAGAGACGTTGGATAAATCCTCAGAAGCGGAAAGTGCTGACAGGCGATGCGCGATAACGATGCAAATCCAGATTGCAAAATCAGACCGCTACAATCACGAACCGTAGAAAGATGAGCTGCAACCGATACACCAAGCGATTCGCCGTAAATCACAATTCGTTCTGGTTGAATTCCACGGGTATGGACCAGATAGTCATAGGCCGCCTCACCATCCGAACAAATACCATCTGTCGTTGGTTTGCCGGAACTTCGCCCAAAGCCCTGGTAATCGTAGACAAAAACGGAATAACCGGAGAGGACCATCAGCCGACTTATATGATGACGAATGGTTAAATTGCCCGAATTACCATGATTGAAGAGAATGACGTATTCACTGTCAGGCTTATCAAAGTACCAACCGTTTAGATTCTGACCACGATCCCCGCTGAAGTAGATATCTTCGCCGGCAATGCCTTCCAGAACCGGCACCCCCGAGAAGTCACGAGGGAAGCGAGCAGGAAAGAACAATAATTTCCGATACAAAGGAACGTTGAAACGCGGCGCAAGACAAATATATACAGCTGCCAATAAGGTTCCAATCAGTAATTCTGCCGGCACCTGAAACTCTCCAACGGACACTATGAGCGGTCAACAGACCACTAGTATTAAGTTTATCCGTAATTCGAGATTTCAACAGCAAACGTTAATCTGAGATTTAGGCGACGCGATTTCTCAGTTCCTTAACAATGTCATCCTGACCAAGCAAATATCCGCGGCGAGCCTGGTCATCTGCATATCCGGCAATCGCGCTAGACAATTCAAAAACCATCTCAGTCGGAGCAAATTCAGTAATCAAGTTAAGCAATTGCTCAACACGCTGCCAATCTTCAGTGATAAGCGGCAGGGATTGATCGAGTCTTTCCATCACGTAACGTTTGTTAGACTCGCTTGTAACGTCTTTAACTCTGCCTTTATATGTGGCTGATTGCGACTGTTTCGTAGATTTCTTATTCATTTTGTCCTCGCTAGCTCCGCAGCGTCGGCTCATTCAGTACCCAAAGTGGCCATTATGTGAACTCGGTTTGAGACTTACACTCTCAACCTTTCAGGCGCTCAATACATTCACTCAACATTTTTCTCAAGCGAATTAGGCAGCGTCTACCGATTAAAAAGACGCCACTTTTAGTCTCAAGTTCCCTCCTGTTGCCAACAGGCGACATGCTGAAACCGGCTCTGTATCAGGCTGTTGATGACATTAACACCAACTAAGGATCGATCGGATATGCATGTTGCGTATTGGAATGCAAAAGATTCCGACTATTTTTTGTTGATATAATTTGTAGTAAGAGGACCAGCCGAGCAGCATCTTAAGCAACGCAAAAGTTGTTCTTCGATCGGCTCAAGGTTACCAAGCAATCGTGTTTATTCCTTTTATATCGCTAGCGCTGTCGCAGAATCTTGACAGCGCCTGGCAACTAAACGCGCGTTGTCATGGATCCGGTCGGGTCGTTCACGCAGAATTCTGAGAAGAAGAAGGATTCCCAAATGACTAATACGCTTGAATCCAAGGCTCACCCAGGGCGCACAGCCCGTACGGATAATTGGTGGATCAATCCACTAATGGTGGGCGTTGGCTTTTTCATATTCATCGCATACGCCACCGTGCGCGCATTCGAAAACAACTACTACGAAGTGGGGCAGTTCCTGTCACCTTTCTACTCGCCAAAACTGATTTTTGAGTGGTGGCATTTTTCTCCAGCAATCTTGATTCTTTGGATTCCAGCCGGTTTCCGAGCCACTTGCTACTACTACCGAAAAGCCTACTACCGCGCCTACTTCCAGACACCAACAGCGTGTGGCGTAGTCGGTACGTCAGGCAAAGGATACTCAGGCGAAACCAAGTTTCCATTCATTTTGCAAAACGCTCACCGCTACTTCTTCTACTGCGCTGCAATCGTTCTATTCATTCTCTGGTATGACGCCCTTGCCGCGTTCATCTCGCCGACAGGTCAATTCACTGTCAGTGCCCTGGCACTGTTTATGGTATTGAATTGCATTCTATTGTCCGGATATACCTTCGGATGCCACGCAGGACGCCACCTTTGCGGCGGCGCGATGAATTGCTTCAGTAAGACCGAAACGCAGAAAGTCCGATTCAGGATCTGGCATTTCGTCACCAAACTCAACGAGCACCACATGGGTTGGGCATGGGCAAGTCTCTTCTCCGTCGGTCTCACCGACTTCTACGTGACTTCGGTCGCCAGAGGCTGGGCATCGCCAATCACATTCTTCTAAAAGAGAGCTCAACGGTTTCAAATCTCATATATAACGTTGAGGTTGGAAATCAAATCTTTCTAGAAAATTGATCGGAAATCAGTTTGAACCTTATTTGTAACCAGGAACGGAACAGGAATTCTAATGGCTAATTACGAAGTTCACGAACACGACGTCATAGTGGTAGGAGCTGGCGGTGCCGGACTCAGAGCGGCTATCGAAGCGTCTTCGCAAGGTCTCTCCGTCGGATTGGTTTGCAAGTCGCTCCTCGGTAAAGCACACACCGTTATGGCAGAAGGCGGAATCGCAGCAGCACTGGCAAACGTCGATCCGGAAGACGGATGGCAAACCCACTTCAGAGACACCATGCGCGGTGGCAAGATGTTAAACAACTGGCGCATGGCCCAGTTGCACGCACAGGAAGCGCCAGATCGCGTTCGCGAACTCGAGCGTTGGGGCGCAGTTTTCGATCGCACCAAGGAAGGACAAATTCTGCAACGTGCGTTCGGCGGACACAAATGGAAACGCCTCTGTCACGTCGGTGACAGAACCGGTCTCGAAATGATAAGAACGCTGCAAGACCAAGGCGTGCACCAGGGCATCGAAGTCTATATGGAATGCACGATTTCGAGATTGCTTAAAGACGGCGATAGAATTTCCGGTGCATTTGGTTACTTCCGCGAAAACGGCCAATACGTTTTGTTCAAAACCAAAGCAGTAGTCCTCGCCACTGGCGGCGTAGGCAAAATTTACTCAGTCACTTCGAACTCCTGGGAATACACTTCTGATGGACAGGGACTGGCTTATGATGCCGGTGCCGATTTGATCGACATGGAGTTCGTTCAATTTCACCCGACCGGAATGATCTGGCCACCGGGCGTCAGAGGATTGCTGGTCACCGAAGGTGTGCGCGGAGAAGGCGGCATCTTGCGGAATAGCAAAGGTGAGCGCTTCATGTGGAAATATCTTCCGGACGCGACCAAAAACGATTTTGCAGCAGATGAAGCTGAAGCGAAAGAGTGGACAGAAGCCGCTATCGCCGGGAAGAAGTCAAACGCTCGACGCCCACCGGAACTCTCGACAAGAGACAACGTAGCGCGGGCTATTTATATCGAAAATAAGGAAGGACGCGGCTCCCCACACGGTGGAGTGTTCCTCGACATCAGCTATCAGGATCCGGAACGTGTCAAGAAAAAACTACCTTCGATGTATCACCAGTTCAAAGAACTCGCGGATGTGGACATTACTGCTGGTCCGATGGAAGTCGGTCCAACTTGCCACTACATCATGGGCGGTATTCGAGTAGACGCAGACACCGCTCAAACAGTCGTTCCAGGCTTGTTCGCCGCTGGCGAATGCGCAGGCGGCATGCACGGGTCCAACCGACTGGGCGGCAACTCACTTTCCGACCTGGTCGTATTTGGAAGACGTGCCGGAATGGGCGCTTCTGATTACGCCAGAGGTCTGGGAGCTGAAAAACTTTCAATCAACGAAAAAGAAATCGAAGCAGCGATTGAAGAACTCGAAGCTCCATTCAAACGCGAAGGGAAAAATCCTTACGACGTAGCAAGGAAGATGAACGAAATCATGGACAATCACGTCGGCATCTTCCGCGAAGAGAAGGAGATGGCCGAAGGCATTGCGAAATTGCAAGAACTCAAAAAAGACATCGCAAATGTTTCCATCAAAGGAGACAAGCACTTCAATCCAGGATGGCACCTCTGCCGCGATTTGAAGAACATGATCATCGCAGCAGAAGCGATCGCACGCGCGGCCCACGCCAGACCGGAAAGTCGAGGAGCGCACAGCCGCCTCGATCACACTGAGACCGATAAAGGGAAATGGAGTGAAGTAAATTCATCGTGCTCGAAAGACGGTGATAATATGAAACTTGAGCACACGCCACTACCAGTAATGCCTGACGATTTGAAAGATCTTTTCGAAGAAAAGAAGGGAGCCTAACATGCGTAAAGCCAAATTAAACGTCTATCGGGGCACTGCGGAAGCCGGCGAGTTCAAACAATATGAAGTGCCCGTCGAAGAAGGCATGGTGGTGCTCGACGCCATTCACTACATCCAGGCACATGATGCGCCGGACCTGGCCGTGAGATGGAATTGCAAAGCCGCTAAATGCGGTTCATGCAGCGCCGAAGTAAACGGTAAACCGAGCCTGATGTGTAAGACACGCATGGATCGATTCGGTGACGATGAAGAGATCAAAGTTCAACCACTTAAAACATTTCCTCTTATCAAAGATCTCGTCACCAACGTCTCCTGGAACTACGAGGTGAATAAGAAGATCAAAGGCTTCTCGCCAGCACCGGATGAGAAGGAGTGGATCATTCACCAGGAAGATATCGACCGCGTTCAAGAATTCAGAAAGTGCATCGAGTGCTTCCTCTGCCAGGACGTTTGCCACGTGCTCAGAGATCACGATCGTAAAGACGCGTTCATGGGACCTCGCTTTCTCGTTCGTACAGCCGGTCTCGAGATGCATCCTAAAGATACCGCGAACCGCATGAAGTATCTTAAGGACGAAGGACATATTGGTCTGTGCAACATCACTAAGTGCTGCACCGAAGTTTGCCCTGAAGATATTCACATCACCGACAACGCGATCATCCCTTTGAAAGAACGGGTGGTCGACGAGTTCTACGATCCAATCGGCAAGATCATCAAGAGCGTTCTTGGAGCCAATAAGAAATAAGGCACAGGACCGAGAACGAAGATCTTCCGTGCGTGCACGTTTTAACTTGCCGGACGTAAACGATTCAGAACGCGCGCCGGACAAAGATCGTATGCTCTTAGATGCTTGCGTTTTGACGAGCTGAAACCGTTTGCGACACTGGAATTAGTGCGATTTGTTTTCCGTCCTCGGCAGTGTCGGCGGAGATGATCAGGTATCGATTAAGACTAGCTTGTGGGTCATCTTTATCTAGAACCGTGCAATCGACAAATGCGACGCCACCAAGGAGGGTGCCGAGCTTTTCCGCGGCTCCGCGGGAGAGGTCCATCACACGACCTTTAGCGTAAGGTCCACGATCGTTTACCTTAACCACGACTGTTTTTCCAGTTCGCGGATTTTCAACCAACACCTTGGTGCCGAACTTCAGTTTAAGATGAGCCGCGGTGTTCTTCCTCATGTCAAAAATCTCGCCAGAAGCGGTTTTCCGACCGTCGAAACCAGGACCGTACCATGAAACTTTTCCACTAAAGGTTTTTGGAGGACCGGCGGCAGCGTCAGCAAACGCCGGAGAAACCTGCGCCAGGTTTAGTCCAACTATGCCGAGCAGCGCTGAAAGTAGTACGCCAACTCGTCGGCGACGATCGGCATTTGGCGATTGAGCATGATCGTTAAGAGCATGACACGTACTGAATTCATTAGAGCTCATTGCGTCTCCTGTATCCCTGAGGGTGCCTTGTCCGATAGTTGGAAGGATGTATTCCTTATTCCCCATCACTCGCTTCGATAGCGGCGGCTTTTTTATCAACACTTTCGGCTTCAGCGGTCTTTTTGAGAGCACGAAGGACGTTGGCGTAGTGGCGCATCGCTGCTGCCACTGATGCCGCACCAGGACCATCTTCCTTGGTTCGAAGACCAATGACGGTCTGATACAACGTACTCGCTTCCTCCAGTTTGCCGCTTTGCTCGTACACCCGAGCCAGATTGTTCATATACAACGTGGACTCAGCTGTAGGCGTTGTGCCTCGCTTCTGGTCGATTTCGACGGCTTTTTTGAGGTTTTCCTCTGCCTTCGGCAAATCGCCTTGCTGTCTATATAGCATAGCCAAGTCATTCAGCTTCCTTGCCAGAGATTTATTGTCGACCGCGCCCTGCGACTCCATAATATTTCGGGTTTCGCCATTAAGCTTAATTGCACCAGCCAGATCATCTGACTGACCATAGGTGTCTTCCAGCCGATCTAGAATCGTTATACGCATCGCTGCTGCGGAAGCTCCTGTCTTATCGCAAATTGCCAGGGCGCGCTCATAAGTTTTTTTTGCCTTATCGTAGTCACCGAGCTCCTGTTCCATTTGCCCGATGTCGGCAAGAGTCTCCAACAGCGACGGATCAGAATCGCTAGAGGCTCCAATCTGAATAGCCAGAGCCTCATCATATAAAGGTTGAGCCTTTTCAGGCGTTCCCATCTCGCGATAGATAACGGCCAGGTTTTTATAAGCAGCGGCTTTTTGTTGTGGTGTCGCAGATGGTGCTTTCTTTACGATGTCGAGACTGCGTTTCAACAAAGGTTCTGCTTCTTCAAACTTGCCTTGTTCCCTGTAATTCAGCGCCATCTTGTTCAAATTGATGGCCACTTCAGGACTGTCAACGCCGAGTGCTTCTTCTCGAATTCCAAGACTATCTTTATACAGCTTATCTGCATCGTCGCTCTTTCCAAGAAATCGCAACACGGTCGCTAGATTGTTCATAACGACTGAAACAGCCGGGCTCTTGGGGCCAAATGCTTTCTTGGCAATCTCCAGCGATCTGGTTAGAACGTTAGCACCCTCTTCATACTGTTTCTTCGATTGATATGCAGCTGCCAAACGATTAAGGTTGACTGACAATGCAGGATCATCCGGACCTTTTACCTTTTCAATAATACGATTGGCTTCTTTAGTGGTATCAATTGCTTTGTCATATTCTTTCTCGGCCATATATGATGCAGCAAGATTATTGAGAGTCGCGACCAGGTTGTAGCTATCCTCACCGAACACTTTCTTCTTCAATTCGAGTGAGTCGTTATAGTATTTCTGCGCCTGGGCATGCTGTTTCATCGAGTCGTATACGAGACCCGTGTCATTAAGGGTGGTGGCACGATCTTCGTCACTGTTCTCGTACCCTGTCGCCTGCTCAGCCGCTTCATTGAAGCTTTTCAATGCTCCCGGATAATCAGACTTTTTATACGCGCTTGTTCCTTCGTCTTCTAACTTTCGCCAGGTAGATTTGTCTGCAAATGCAGGAAGACAAATTGTGTTAGCGAGCGTAATAGTTAGCGCTACAAGCGGTAAAGCTCTAAGTAGCGAGTTTCTTTTACTAAGCATGGGGCGACCTCTAAAGAGCATAGTCGGATCGAACATTGAAAAGGTTCCAAAGCACGATAGCATACTTAGATTGTGCCATCTCTCTATCTATTGGAAACCACTGGTGGCACGGCATTAGGCAGCGTAGCCTGCGCTTTTTTCGTAGTCATGGGAATACCAATCATATAGATAAGCGCTATAGTACCGACAATACCAAGGACCCATTTAAAGAAAAATGTTTCAACAGGATCTTTCTCGATTTGGATCTTTCCTTTACACTTCGAATTCGGATCGTTCCATTTAATCCACACGTTGTACGTTCCAGGCTGATTTATTTCAAACTCAGCAACTGTGAAGAAGCCGGCACCGGATAAATCCTTAATTGGTTCAACCTTAACGACGCGCTGGTTGGGTTCGACCGGCTCCATTTCAATTTCCAGAGACTTGCGAAACCGACCGTCTACCCCCCAGGCGTAGGGGTCTTGAGTGTCACCGCGAAAGATGAAAACGTAAGCGCCCGCATCCGCCAAATCGACCGTATGCATGCCCTGGGCATTAATACCTGCAGGAGTTTTCAAAATCATAAAACCGAGAATTGAGTAAGTGAAAATCACTATTACACAGGCAACCAATCGGTGAAACGGACTGACAGGTACAAGCAGTGTCGTGATCTCATCTTTGGCGAAATTGAAATCACCGGCGACTCCAGCCTTTGTTTCACCCTGAGGAGGGACTGGTGTGCTAGTGCTGTTATCGGCTGCAGTTATCAGTTTTACATCGGCTAAACTGGCTTCCGTTGCGATGCTTTCAACTGTTTGGCTATCCGCGGCGATTTCGGCTGGCGATACAGCTGGTTCAGACTTAGAAAACCCGGAGAGATCGACCTTCGCCGGCACATCTCCCAGATCTTCGGTCGCGCCATCAGCTGTACTTTCCACTTGCTCGGTGATGCTTGGTTCGATCCCAGTTGCAGTGCTCGGATTCTCATCATCAGCTGACGAGGGCTTAGAGCCAATAGAAGTTTCCGCTTCAGTGACAGAGCCCAGTGCCACTGGCTCAGCTTCTAGGTTTTCGCCAACTCCGTGATCGGCTGTCGAGATGCCTTCCGCCTGGCTGCCAAAAACTTCAGCAGCGGCGCTGAGTGTTGATTGCGAGGCTGCTGGAGTCGCGTTATCAGACGCCGCATTATCCGTGACGGCTGCGGCACTGCCATTTGCGGATTTGTTCGCATTCGTGTTTTGCGCTTTTTTGCCTTTCTTGCGATTAGCAGCCATGCTCCAAGCTCCTCGATCGGTCCTCCGGAACTATATACCCAGCCTGACAGATGACTTCGCCAAGGCCTTCCGGGTTTTCATAGTCCATAATGCCTGATTGAACTAAAATGCGCAAACTCGGTTTATAGGAACCTGACGAGCTTTATAGGTTTCTCTGGTGACAAAATTTGCATTCAACGCTGGCAAACATTTAAATCCCGGCGCTGCAATCCGAATCTGCGTCATTGCGGAATCAAACACGGCATCGGTACTTTGACAATGGCTTCGATAACCTCAATGTTTCATGCCCAATACTCTTGCGTATTGTCAACTCAAACCTGGTATCACCAACGGTGCTAATCACTGATCGAAATTTTACATCGAAAACTTATTTTTCGGTCCCGGAGTTCCGAAGGTTCGCTATATTAAGGAGAGCTTGCTGCTCGGCGACGCAAACAGTGGGGAAATACGCCGAGGGGTACGGTATAACCGTACTGGCAGGATGTCATATGATGAGCTATGATGAGCCTACATGGCTAATGGAAACTGGAATCTGATGCGGCTTTCAAAGAAGGGATTGGCACTGATAAGCGCAATAGCGCTCATTTCGACCTGCGCGTCAGCAGCACAGGCAAAACCGGGTAAATGTCACGACATCTCGGACACCACCATCATCAATGCGCCCAAAGAAGCCGTCTGGGCGGCTGTAACTTCGGCAGACAAGTTTGATGCCGACGTCACCTCTGCTGACGGTCAGGAAGCCATCGTGGCTCAAAAGTTCGACAAGATACCGTTTTACGGCAGTGTCGCCACGCAACTGAAGATTAAGGTGAAAGAAAACGAGTCTTTGTCTTACGATCTGATCAAGGCTGACAAAAACTTGAAACAAATGTCGGGCAGTTGGCAAATCACGCCAATCGACAAAACCAAAACGCAACTCAAGCTCACGTCGAGCGTAGATCCAGGATTGCCGATTCCACGTTTCCTGGTCAACCAATTCATTAAGATGAAAGTTCACTCGCGGTTGATGAAAACAAGGCAGCTAGCTGAGCATATTCACGAGTCCAAGAAAAAATCTGAGATTTCGCAAAAAGAAGAAGCTCAATAAGGTCGACGATAGCATGTGAACTCAGAGTTAACGCTGAACGGCAATTCTTAGCAACGCAGCAGAACTTAGACTCCGAGCCTTGAGATGGGTTCAGGCAAATTGCTCTGACAGTATTGAAGTTCGAAGCTGCTCGGGCGACACTAGAGTATATGAAAAAACGCGGTTGCCGATGACTTCAGTTTGAACACTGTATGTGGTGGCAGCTGTCTTGTTGAAAAGTGTCAGGCAACTCCTCGAATTCTGCGTATCGATTTGAGAAATTGGGGTTTCGACTGTGAAGGACGTCATTTCCAAACAGCCACCAAGCGCCTTGTAGACGGCTTCTTTGGCCGACCATAGACGACTGATTTCTGCTTCCTTCAAAGTTTGCGAACAGCTCGCCAAATAATCAAGTTCGGCTTTTCCTAGAAATCTGGCGGCAAAATCGGCTTCACGGGTTTCGACAATTTCGGCATCGATACCTGGATTTCCATCGGCGGAAAAACTCGCAAGTGCCAGTCCCAGTCCATCACTGTGCGATATCGAAATCAATATTTCAGGAATGCCACCATATGCTAATCGGACGATTGGTCGTCTGCGCTCATCTTGATCTAATTCGATATCTAACGGTCCAATAGACAGCTGAAGTCTGCTAGAGACCAAACGGCGAACGGCATCTTTAGCGGCAATTCTACCGATCAACCAATCGATTTTGCGTTTTTCAAATTTGAGAGTATCACGCCAGAATAGGCGTTCTGACTTTGTCAGCAAGTAATCGAGGCACCAATCCAAGACAGCCTCGTCTTGCGGCAACGTGCGCTGATCGAACGTAGTCAGTACGCATTTGTCCGCAAGGTCGAAATTAAGCGTCTCTTGGGACCCGGCATAGGAATGCAGCGGATCGTTGACATAATTTAGCCAGCGAGTATCCAGAGCAATTCTTCTGCTGTTGATGCCGTTAACGCGCATCCAGACGTCATGGTTGGAATCGAGAACCTCCACATTCGCTTCGGTAGATCGATCGGAAAGTGTTTGCAATGTCGCCGAGGCTGAGACTACTGGAGGCAAGTGCTCGCTCGGCGAGAAGAACTCGATCGATTCGATAAGAAATGGCAATAGCGCAATCGCCGGCATGTTCTTTTCATACAGATAGAACAACACGAATTGACTGGCGTTATCCAGAAGAAGCGGATGTAGCAAAAATCTCGAGACTGGAATTCCCAGAATCCAATCTCGAGCAGGACTGGAATCGGCACGTCCGGAAATTGCGCGATTGCCAACTAAATCAAGCGAGAGCACAGACTGCATTCGCGGTCCATGGAACATCGCCGGCTGTTCATAAAGTTGCGAACGCTCGACAAGATTAGAAGGAGGCTCGCCGGACACAGAAATTTTGGATCGATTCAAACTCGTGTCGTACTGAGAATCGAAAATAAAGTCAGCTTCAAGAACTAAAGTGCTTGTTTGATTCACTTCAAACATTTGAACATGCGTGCGCCGACTATCGCCGGTCACTAGCATTCGCAAGCCGGTTCCATTACGGTCAACGACGATCCGACGATAAGCCTTCACCTGTTCCAGTCGAACAATCAAACTTTGTTGAACGTGAACGGCCGCGGCCTCGGCCATTATCTCGAGTGATACCATAAGCGGCATCAAATAAACACGTCCAGCTTGATCAGCGCTGACTGAACCGCCGATAGCGTGATCCAGCAGATAGAGGTCATTTTGCAAATCGACAATCAAATCAACAACGCTGTTTTCAGGCTGACGCATTACAGCAAATCTGTTCATGAACGCAGGAACCGCTGCTGAAGCGGGTGTGTAATAGTTCTGCCCCGAATCAACGTGGGCTACGTTCTGCTGGTAGAATCTGCTCTGGTCGGATTCATCGCTGTTCACATAGCCACTCGATAGCTGAGCACTGCTTTGAGACTCTTCGAAACTACTGGACAGGAACGACGACATAACTCGTTCTTGGGTCGTAGACATTCGACTATAGAAAGCCGAATTGGTGTTTAAAAACGATCGAACAACGTCTTCTTCCGGCGACACCGTCTCTGGTGCTACACCGAGCTCCGCCGAGCCGGAACCAAGAGCGACGGAGTGAGCCTGTTGTCCGCCCTGCGTTCCGAACGAAGAAGCCTGGGGTAAAGGCTCGACAGTTAGCTGCGCTTTGAATTCAGGAGATACTTCCAGTTTCGTATGACAGAGCGAAAGTTTCGATTGTGTCTTGGGTTTCGCTGCGACCGCGGTGGTGAAATCGACAGTCACAGGTGCTCGGCGCTTATAAAGAAACGCGAAATTCGGATCGATTCCCTGGACGAACAATGCACCCAGAAGATGATGAACTTGAGTGAGCGCAGAGCGCGACGCGAGATTAGTTGGAACGGCCACATGCGGCGCGTTTCCAAGAATGCTTGATACTAACGAAGAGAGCACGCCGTTCGGTCCGACCTCTACGAATTTCCGAACGCCTTTGTCGTACATCGAATTAATAGTCTCTTTCATTCGAACTGGTCGAGTGAACAACTTGGTAAACATCGAACGAAGGGCTTCCACCTCATCGGGATATTGAGATCCCGTCGAGCACGCCCACGCCTGGATCTCCATCGGTTTCACTTTTAACGATTTCACTGAGTCATCATCACCATCGACAAGGTCATCGACAAGCGGTGTGTGGTACGGAATCGCAGTAGGCAGATTCTGTAGTGCGATTTTTCGTTTCGCCAGCGCATCGGTCAGTGCTTTGATACCATCGATAGAACCGGTGACGATTACATGTTTTTCGCCGAGGTCAGCACTGAGATAGACTTCATTCTTACCAACCAGCGCCATGACCGTGTCCGCAGAGGCGAGCACGCGAACCGAACGCAGGTTTGACAGTTTGTCTGCCGGAATCGTTTTTGCAACTTTTGTGCTTCGATTGTAGAACAATTCGGCAGCACTAAGAACATCAACTGCACCACCAGTGGTGATAGCGGCGAATTCACCGGTGCTGCATCCCATTAAAGCATCCGGCTTGATTTCGAGGTGCAACAGTAATTGGTACAGCGCGTACTCAGCGAGGAGAACGGCTACGACGGCAAAGTCGGCCGATGCAAGTGAGTCGGAGTTAGATTTCACTGCACCTGGAGTCGGACGAGGAAAGATCATATTGCTTGGCAGCAGCGAAGATTTATTCGACAACGCCACTGTATCGACTATGTCGAAAACCGCACGGACTTCGGGGAAATGCATGCAAAGCTCAGCTAGCATGCCAGTATAGGCAGATCCGAGTCCAGGATACAAAAACGCTAGCTTGCCACCAAGAGCAGTGCCTGGCTTGGTCAGAAAAATTCCGCGTTCTGACTCGATATGAACCTTGCCCGCTTCGACTGAAACAATGGCCTGCTCCAGGCGGTTAATTAGCTCTTGCTGGTTGTTGGCAACAATAGCCAGGCGATAACAGTTTTTGGGCTCTATAGTTTTAGATTGAGCAGTTTTCGATTCTGCGGTCTCTAATTCATCTACTACAGGACTCTTGGTTGTCGAAGCGCTGTTAAGTGTGTAGGCCAGATCTTTGAGATTTATGTTCTCGGAGTTTTGAACATACTGCAGAACGGTTCTGACTCGCTCGACCAGTTCATCGGCTGACCCGGTTTCAAACGTGAAGAGTTCTGATTCCCATTCGCGCATCAAGGCCGTCGGATTGTTCGACTGACTCATCAATTCTACAAACACGTCCTGGCTGGCTTCTTCCAAGATCATATGACCATTGATACCGCCAAATCCAAAAGCGCTCACGGCGCCACGGCGAGGGTGACCTGCTTCAATCGGATGGATCCAGGGACGAGAATGTGTGTTCACGTAACATGGATGAGTCTTCCAATTGATCTTTTCATTTGGACGCGTGACGTTTAGAGTCGGTGGCAAAATTTTATGATGCAGCGCCAAAGCAGTTTTAATAATTCCTGCGACAGCGCTGGCAGACTGGCAATGTCCGATCATGGATTTGACTGAACCAATGGCGCACCATGGTTCGCGCTCCCCAGCAGTCACATCGGTCCCATCCAGCTCGTGCGAACTCTTAGAATTCGGTTTCAATTCTTCTGTTTTTTTAGAACTCGGAGAATCAAGCTTCAAGATTTCCGGGTTCGTAAATACTTTCTCGACGGCTTGCAGTTCAACGACATCCCCTGTCGGGGTTCCCGTTCCATGGGCTTCGAGCAGCCCAATCGAACGTGGAGAAACGCCCGCCATGCGATAGGCTTTCTCCATTGCCAACGCTTCACCGTCTAGATTTGGTGAGATAACGCTACCGCCGTGACCGTCGCTCGACGATGCCACGCCACAGATGGTGGCATAAATTCTGTCACCATCCTTAATTGCATCTTCGTGCCGTTTTAAACAGATGATGCCTATGCCTTCACCAAGAAGAGTTCCGTCAGCGTCTTCATCGAAAGGTCGAATCTGATCCTTTCTAGAAAGAGCGCCCAAGCCACAGAACATTTGGAAGAACACGGATGATGCGTTAACATGCAGGCCACCTGCCAGAGCAAAATCACATTGTCCTGAAAGTAGATCGTTTACAGCAGTTTCGATAGCCACCATAGACGATGCGCAGGCCGCATCAATCAAAAGGTTTCGACCACGAAATCCAAGTTTCGCCGCAATTCGCCCGGCAAGAACGTTAGGCATCGCGCTTGGCAGCGTGTCCGAGTTACAAGCGACCAGTTTGCTACGCAAGTCGTCGATTACTTTATCAACCAGGCCATCTTCGCGATCAGGCAAGAGACCGCGCAGAAGCTGCGATATCTCAGTTACCGTTTTCGACTGGTGAACTAGATTCATACTTCCAGCTCCAGGAGCGGAAATACGACCGAGAATAATTTCGGCGCGGTCAGCAGGAAACGGTTTATTCAAGTACCCAGCATCAGCCATTGCCTGATGCGCAACTCTCAAAGTTAGAAACTGATCTGGATCACCACCGGCAACGCCACTCGGCATCACGCCATATTTCAACGGGTCGAAATCGGCATACTCACTGATAAAACCGCCACGTTTCGAATATGTCTTTCCAAAAGTCGTAGCGTCTGCATCGTAATGATCTTCAACCTTCCACTCACGATCTGAAACTTCTCGAGTGGCATCGACACCACCGACGATATTAGCCCAGTACGAAGCCAAATCCGGCGCACCAGGATACAAACAGGCCATTCCAATGATTGCAATCTTTCCGTTTTTACGATTATCTGCCTGTTGCATTGCGATCATGCCTGTATGAAAACCAACCTAGTTGGTTTTGATTGACCAGTGCTGGTCTAGTTCAACGACGACTTTTTCACCAACTGCTTTGCTGGTTCTTGAGCAGAGAATCGATTGAATGATTTGCTCGCAATACCGCCAAGTCCCTCGACAACGAACGCGAGGACGCCGTTTTCGTCGTAGATCGCCAGATCACAAAGTAGCTCGGTGGTCATGGCGGGATTCAAATGAATCTGAGCGGTTGCTTTGAGCGGCATAGGACCAAACAAATGCATGGTCTTGAATCCGGTCGGAAGCACGGTCACGTCTCGATAGAAGCGGGCCCAGATGCCTGCCAGCTGCATAGCGCTGTCGAGCAGCACCGGATCAACAATCCAATTGCTGGAGTCAACGGTCGATGTGCAAATTGACGGATGAGCACCGCTGACGGTACCGGAAATTCCATCTTTAGCGAGGAAGGAAACACTCTCCATGCCCTGGAAGATTGGCCCGTGGAAAAGCCACTTGCCATAGACATCCTGAGGTTGAGGAACGTCTGGTTCGCTGGTCAGTGAAGAGCAAGCGCCAAGTATTCTTGAGATTCGGCTATCCGAAGCCGTCACCCACTCGTCTGGTACTACAACTGGTGAAGCGGCGAATTGAGCTTTGCATCGGAAATGCGCTTTACCGGCAGTGCCGAGAGAATTCAATTGCAGGTCGATTTGTCCGTTTCGATCAGGCTTTGCTTCGACGGCAAATTCTTTCTTCTCAGTGTGGAAAACTATTCCAGCAGGAATATCCAGATTGGAAACTCTAACTAGATGCTGATTCGGATACACCGAACGAGCGGCTTCAAGCATCATTTCCAGAGCCACTGCCATCGGCATCACAGGAATTCCATCGAATTTGTGATCGTGGAGATAGTGATGCTCGCTGGTATTCACGGTAAAAGCGAATTTCAACGGCTTGGTCGATTTCAATTGCGCCTGATTTAAGAATACTCCGGACGGATTAATCTGGGCCGACGCAGCCAACTGCAACAACAATGACTCCGATTCAGCAGGGAGAGTCGAATCCTTAGATTGAGTCGCTTCAGCAGACACTGGGCTCTTCAAATGTTCAGGTTTGTTGTGACCTTTGAGCTTACCGACCAGGAGGACTTCGACTTCGGAGCGTCCGCCTCTGATTTCTTCATAAAAGGACGCGCGTCCGTCGGCGGGTTGAATCATAGACCAGCCATGGCTAGCGAATACGGCTTCGAGCTCTGGTGGAGCCATTCCGGCCTGCCATGGTCCCCACAGGAGAGAGGCGAC
>CAZRMH010000065.1:0-25880 GCA_964600935.1 uncultured Candidatus Obscuribacterales bacterium | reverse complement strand
CCTCACCCACCCAGCTCACCAGCGACGAAGCTACCGACTCCGCGCCCCGTTCAGCATTCTCTCCATCAGCCATTTCCAGGCAGGTGAAGTGCATCACGAGACGACTGTTGGCGTTGTTCTCGAACTCGGCGAACAACTTGACCAGGGGGCGATAACCGCGACCGGCATCGTCCTTTTCCCAGTCTTCGTGGTTCGAGGTCCGAATCAGCCCTGCCGCCAGTTCAGCCAGTCGGCTACCCACCTTCAGAACGCCGCCGTCGACCGCAGGTGTCCAGTTGCGCGTCCGCTCCCGAACATGGTCTGCGATTTTGGTCGCCAGCTCAGCACCGTAGGCGGTGGCGTCGGTGCCGTTCAGATTGGCCTCGGTGTGGGAACGCACGATTTCTGCGATCTCCTGCTGGAGCTGCGCGCTCGTCACCTCGGCGTCGTACACCCACCGTCCGCTCAGCCAGTGAATGCCCGGCACCTTCACACCGATGTCGATGCCCTTCATCGGGGAATCGTCGGCGGCAAGGATGTCGAACACTCCCTTGAGCACGAGGCGCGCGTGCTTCTGCGGCTGTTCTGCATACCAGTCGAAGAAGTCCCGACCGTACTGCATGTCTACGTGGTCCGAATCAGCGAAGAACTGCTTCGGGTTGGACGGCGGCAGGAGTTTCTGGCCTCCCACCAGGTTGGTGTTCCACTTCGCGTCGATCGCCTCGAGGCTGCCGTACTTGTCCAGTGCCCATGCACGGAACGACTCGAGCGCCAGCTTCGAGTAGCACTGCAACGCGCCGCGAGTCGGGTAGTCGACACCCTTGTCGTGCGAGTTGTACGACGGATAGCGGAGTTCGCCTGCCGGTCCCAGGCTAATGTTGATCTCGGAGATGTGCTGAGCCCGGTCCGCGAAGTGATCGCGGAAGGACTTGACCACCGCCAAGTAATCATCCAGGATGAGATGCGTCGCCCAGAAGGAGACGTACTCAGGACAGGCGTTGCCTTGCTCGGAGACGAACTTGGCATAGTCAGCGTCGCCGAGCAAGCGAGCCAACTTCGTCCACACCCACGCCGGAATCGGCACGAAGACGTCGTCTCCAACGTTGCCGCCACACTGGTGGAAGCTCAGAATGGGAACGACCTTCAAGCCTTCGGCGATGATGGTGTTGACGATCCAGTCGTAGTAAGCCGGACCGGGTTTGGTCCAGTCGATTGGCCCTTCTTCAGGCTGTAACAGTCCCCACCAGAGGTCGATGGAGACGCCTTGCACGCCGAGTCGCTTCATCTTCCGGAGGAAGGCGATGAACTTGGCACGCGCTGCGATGGATTCGGCGCTGGTGGGGTTGAGCGGATCTCCCGTGAGCAGCGACGCCATCACGTTGATTGTGATGAATCTCGTTTTCATAGTGCGGTTTCCTTTCAGGTGTTAAAAAAATTCGCGCACTGCTGCTCACGAAGAGAGCGGCGCACCACCGTCAACGAATGGTCGAATCAGTGCCGTTCCTGCCCCGATCTTTTGGGACACCGTGCAGAAACGCTGACGACAAGCTGGCTTGCTTGTTGGTGTGTAGTGCATATGCGAACTCGGATGAGCTCACGGCATGCACTGATCAGACGCGCTCGTTGACGAGAACGCGCCTTCAAGGCGACTTAGACTGCGAACGCTTCTGGGTCGGCGTCCTTTCTTGTTGGAGACAAACTGATACGCGTAAGAAGACCTATCCCGAAGGATCGAGCTTGATACAGGGTGAGTGTTTCAGCTGGCTTGGTGCAGGTGACTTCTTCTTATGCGTAAGGTTAAAACGAATGTATTAGAGACCTATCACAGACCGGGTAGAGAAGGAAAGCCGAGCCCCTGAGCTGCTTGGCCGACTGTTACGCGTCTCGGAATGTGGTTTCTGCTTGACTTCCTGGAACAGTAACGCGCAAATCTTGACTCTTGGCTGCATCGCCTCATAAATTAAACCTCAAAATTAATGGAGGTTAAGCTCTGTCGCAATTAGCGCAACCCTGATTTCTTGGCTACTGGTCAGGGTTTCATCGTTATCGCTGCAGTTCGAGCCGATCGAGTCTCCATGCGGTTTTAGCCTTAAAATTATTGGTTATATAAGCACTAATATCAGTATCTTGATACTAGATCTTCGGAACTATTTGCTCATGGCCTCATTTCAGCGTTTTCTTATAAGGCGTTCCAAATCGTGGTTGAAATCATCGCAAATGTTTGTGGTTTCGTCTTTTCAAAACATGGAATGATCATCATGGTGGATTTGATTCATCCAGACGATCACGTGAGCTCTGCGAAGGTCATCGCTGTTTGCTAATCCAGTTCCCGACAGGTTTAAGCTCGTTACTCTGACAATTGGAACCTGTAAAACCGATGCTTCGTTTGTCTCATTGCTATAAGGACTAAACCATTGAAATTTCCAAGGTCAAGCGGAATTCTCTTTCATCCAAGCTCGTTGCCGAGCAAATACGGTATTGGCGATTTAGGAAAAGAAGCCTATCAGTTCATTGATTTTTTGGAAGAATCTAGCCAGCACATCTGGCAGATACTGCCGCTCGGACCCACTGGTTATGGTGATTCGCCGTATCAATGTCTTTCCGCATTCGCCGGCAATCCGTTGTTCGTCAGCATTGACGATTTGATCGAGGAACGCTTTCTTGAAGATAGTGATATCGGCAAGGTGCCTAAGTTTCCGGTCGACAAGATTAGTTACGGTGAAGTAATAGAATTCAAAAGTAAATTGCTGTCGAAGGCATTTTTGAGTTTCAGAAATATGACGGACACCGCAGTGCAAACCGGTTTCCTTGCCTTCTGCCAAAAGAACAGCTGGTGGTTGGATGACTATGCTTTGTTTCGCGTTTTGAAGGAAAAGAATAACGGCACTTCCTGGAATAACTGGGAACCCTCGCTGGCCATGCGCAAACCAGATGCGATCGCGAAAGCGGAGGAAGAGTATTCCTTAGAAGCTGAAGAGCAGAAATTCTTTCAGTACATATTCTTCAAACAGTGGATGAAGTTGAAGGAATACGCAAACAATAAGAAGATAGCAATCGTAGGCGACCTGCCGATCTTCGTTGCATATGACTCATCTGATGTGTGGCGATATCCGGAATATTTTAAACTTGATGAGGATGGCACACCAATCGTGGTATCAGGTGTTCCGCCGGATTACTTTAGTGCGACAGGGCAACTTTGGGGAAACCCACTCTACAACTGGGATAGGTTGCGCGATGAGAATTTCGAATGGTGGGTGAAACGAATTGAGTCGTCGCTGGAAATTGTCGACGTCGTCCGCATCGATCACTTCAGAGGCTTTGCGGCCTGCTGGGAAATTCCTTATGGTGAAACGACTGCACAAAAGGGCAAATGGGTTCCTGCACCAGGTCTGGAATTCTTCGCTGCCTTACAGAAACACTTCGGAGATAAGCTGCCCATCATTGTCGAGGACCTCGGCGTGATTACGCCGGACGTTGAGGAGTTGCGTGATAGTTTCGAATTTCCTGGCATGCGAATTCTTCAAATGGCGTTCGGAACAGACGCTTGCAACATTGATTTGCCTCACAATCACGTGCCGCATTCCGTTGTTTATAC
Source organism: uncultured Candidatus Obscuribacterales bacterium (assembly GCA_964600935.1). GTDB lineage: Bacteria > Cyanobacteriota > Vampirovibrionia > Obscuribacterales > Obscuribacteraceae > JADYXR01. The sequence continues at coordinate 22,306 of CAZRMH010000065.1, read as the reverse complement.
CGGAACTCACGACAACGACACTGCGATTGGTTGGTTTGAAAGTAAGGCAGGAGAAGGTTCTTCGCGGGACCAGGAACAGATCGAGTTCGAGCGCCAGCGCTGCATGAAGTATCTCAGATCTAATGGAAAGAGCATAAATTGGGACTTTATTGAAAGTGCATTCGCCTCTGTATCTTGTATCGCGTTAATTCCGATGCAGGATGTTCTTGGCTTGGGCTCTTCGGCTCGCATGAATTTGCCCGCTTCGTCTGAAGGAAATTGGGGTTGGCGAATGCTTCCGAGTGCGATTAAACCCGAGATTGCGGACCGATTGAAAAAACTGACAGTGCTTTATGGTCGTGAGAATCCTATTCTCTCCACCACTCACGTAGTCAGTGTGGCTGCGGTTTAGCAGACAACTGGCAGTGTTTAGTGTTAGCTGCGCAATGGTCTGCGTGCCAATTCTTTTCGATGTAAAAGAGCTCGTCGGCTCGAGGAAAAAAATGGTGAGGCAAGTTCTTGTCAAAGTCGATTTACTACTGGTCCTACAAATTGCAGTGATAGTCGCGGTTTCTGGTCAGGCTGCTGCACAACCGACGGAACAACCAACACTGTCGCCTGGTCCGTATTTGGAAGAGCGCAAAAAGATTTCGCAGTATTTGGAAGTGGCTCAAAAAGCAGGAGTTGGTATAAGCCCATATCAGGCTGCACTTAGAGACATAGAGGCAAGCATAGTCGGTGGCGGCGACGACAACAAGATCAAGTATCAAGTCGATCGACTACTGCAGTCGCTGGTTGAGCAAGCTAGAAATCTCAAAACGCTAAAGGCCTCTTCAGACGGAAGTGCTCCTGGTCTCGGTACAGATAGAGGCAAGCCAGTCTCTGAAAAGGCGATGGAAATCTTGCTGTTTAGACTGGTAAACCAACATCGACGGAGAGCTGGTTTGGCTGACATCACGCCTAACGCGCATCTGGCAGCGTTGGCGAAAAGTCATGCCTTCGACATGATGCGCAGAAATTTTTTTTCTCACACGGATCCAAACAATCGGGGCTTCGCTGATAGAGTTGCCGGAGTGAAAAGGGCTGATTTATGTGAAAACATATCTACTGTTCCTTCCAACTTTGGTAATGGCTTTGAAATGGTGAGAGAGTCAGACAGGGGTCTAATGGATTCACCAGGTCACAAGGCTAATATCTTGCGCGTCACCAACTCGGTCGGCGGTGTCGGTGTCGTATACGACAAAAAAGGCGGGATTAGAGTTTGTCAAATATTTGGCTCAAACTAGTCGAGCCTCAGTATTGGCGTTCCAGCCGGCACGCGCTTCTTGTCTTTCGACTCGGCACCATCCGGACCGGTCAGCGCCGTCGAGTTTTTCACTCAATCCGTACCGCTTGTTTCAATAAAAAACCTGGCTGAGATGGAAACTTCTGGTGGGTTGCTTTTGCCTCAATCAAATATCGCTAGATTTAGTTGTCAGAGGAAAATTTGCGAAATTTACTGAAACAGTCCTTCTCACCTATTGGCAATCAACAGGCCTTTCCACTAGGTTGGGATATGTTATCTGTTTCAAACGTCCAGCAGTCCTGAAACCATCAGTGTAGCGCTCAGCACAGTCATCCAGTTGCATTTCAAATGCGCAGAAATATAGTGCTGTTCGTCGCCCTAGGTGTTTGTTCACACTCGGCGCTGTGCGTTTCGTCACTTAAACTTGCCGGAATGTTCGCTCTAACATCGAATATTGTCAGGTCACCGCGTCGACAGTATCTTCGCACTGGAAGCAAGATCGGCTTGCCTCCGGCTCCCAGGATGGATTGCCCCAAGCATCCGTCCGTGCCACATCGCGATGTCCAAGAAAAACAGTTCCCTGTTTTAGCTGAGTCATCGCATCTGGTTAATTCCACCGCACCGTGCTAATCGACATCCTACGTGGATGCTGGCACGTGCAGCCCGAAAGGAACTCCGATGGAGACCTTCCTCATCTCGCTAATTGTGATATTTTCAGTAGCAGGGTATTGTAAATTGTCCGCAAGAAGAAAAGAAAGATCCGAAGTTGCTCGAACATGTTTGGATCACTATGTTTTCCTCCATATGTGTATCGAGCGTGTGAAGGCTGTGGACGACACCAACCGCAAAGACATCCGATCGCTCAAGCGTTTGGCAAATCGATGCGTACACTTCCTCGATCGTGCCGCTGCCGATTTGGTTCAAAACCAGCCCGAGCAAGCAGGCCTTCATATCAACTTGGTATCAATTACGATGGCATGGGTGGATTTCGCACTGAGATTCCCGCATCTCGATGCTACCCGCTGCTACGAGGACACGACCTCCACGAGCCGGCTCGAAATGGGATTCCAGCTTCTCCAGGAACGAAACCACTCTGATGCCGAATTCGAATTCGCCGAGGAATGGCTCGACGAGGACTCGCACGTTCTGGCCAGACAAGTAGCGGTATCGGCACATTTGTACATAGCCCAATTGCTCCGTCGCAGGAAGGACATTGCCGAATTTGAGCGGATGCTGACGAAGCTCTCCAGATTGCGGAAATAAACCGGTCCGAACGTTCGGGGGGTTCTGTAAGACGAAGCGCCTTGGTGAGACCAACTTACCAAGGCACTATCTTACAGAATTCTCGGCGGTGTAAAACAATCCCTCAGTTTTACTATCTCTTGTCGTTTCTCGGGAGAAAGCTTGCTGAAAAAACAGAGATAACCCAGTATCACCACCCACGTGGTGATACTGGGCTCTCATGACGGTTCAGTTCAAAGCGATGGAATGAATCTGGAGCTTTGCTTTGAATTCAACCGTTTTCTTGATTTAAATCTCGTCGGGCGTCGGAACGCGTCGAGCGAGCCCCTGTTCCACTGCTACTCTCACAACGGACTGGGCGATTGCCTTGGCGACGCGCGGATCGAGAACGCTCGGGATGATCAAGTCCTCATGCAGCTCGTCATCGGTGACGACTGCAGCGAGAGCGTGAGCCGCGGCCATCTTCATGTCTTCCGTGATCTGTGGCACGCGAGCGCGCAATGCGCCGCGGAACATGCCCGGGAAGACGAGAGCATTGTTGATCTGGTTCGGGTAGTTGGAGCCGCCCGTGCCGATCACGCGCACGTAAGGCGCGGCGTCCTCAGGGAGAACTTCGGGAATCGGGTTGGCGAGTGCAAAAACAATGGCGTCTTTGTTCATCGGCTTCAAATCCTTGCCTTTGAGCAAGTTGGAGGCTGCCAGACCGAGGAACATGTCAGCGCCGACCAGAGCCTTCTTTAGTGTGCCCTTGAAGCCGCTGTGATTGGTGTGCTGCACCAACCACTGTTCTGGCTCGCTGAGGTCTTTTGTGCCGGCGTGAACCGCGCCCTTGCTGTTGAAGGCGATGATGTTCTTGATGCCGGCTGCGTGCAAGAGTTTAATGCATGCCAAACCCGCAGCACCTGTGCCTGCGGCGACTAGCTTTAAGCTCGAAAGCGGCTTGCCGACGAGTTTGGCTGCGTTGATCGCCGCTGCCACCACGACAACGGCCGTCGCATGCTGGTCGTCGTGGAACACCGGGATATCCAGCGTTTCGCGCAGACGGCGTTCGATCTCATAGCAGCGCGGCGAGGCGATGTCTTCGAGATTAATCGCGCCGAAAACTGGAGCGATGATCTGGATCGTGCGCACGATTTCATCAGTGTCTTGCGAGGCGAGGGTGATCGGAAAAGCGTCGACATCGCCGAAGCGTTTGAAAAGCATGGCTTTGCCTTCCATCACGGGCAGCGCGGCTTCCGGACCGATGTCGCCGAGGCTGAGTACGCGTGAACCATCGCTGATCACCGCGACCATGTTGCCTTTCACCGTCAGTGACCAGGCTTTGTCGGGGTTTTGATGGATAGCGGTGCAGACCTGAGCGACACCTGGCGTGTAGACTTCGGAAAGTTCTTCTCTGGTCGTGATGTTGAGCTTCGGGGTGACGGCGATTTTGCCGCGCAGGTGTTTCAAAAACACCGAGTTGGACGATGCCATCACCTCGACGCCTTTGACGCGAGCGAGTTTGCCGAGCAGTGTCTGAGAGTGCTTTTCGTCGCGGACGTTGATGGTGACGTCGCGTTCGCTATGATCTTTGCTGGCTCGCCCGTTGTCGATTGCGCCAGTGAAGCCGCCGGCTTTGCTGATGCAGTCGCGAACGGCTGCGATGGTGCCAACATTCTTCGCGATTCTGACGCGCACGGTGATACGGTAGTTGAGACCCTGTGCCGACGCTGTTGGTTTGCGGCGTGCCGAACTGGTGGCTTTCGCCGCTGTCTTCCGTCTGGATGTGTCTGCCATGGTAAATTTCCTTTCGTACTGGTATCGAATGTGATACTGTCAGGTGAGCCGAGTGCAACCCGGCGTGAAGCCGTGACGGTGAGTTCCGAGCCGTGGGTGTAGATACGAGCAATCGCCACAATTCTTTCGAACTGTGCACGAGGAAAACGAGTATTGCTCCGCTGCTCAGTGAAATGGAGTTCGCGAAATATCTTTGTAGTTGGAGCGCGCAGGTAGGCACCACTGGTGGTGGCGTTGATGATCTCGCTGCTTTTTGTTTTTTAGTCTGGAATCGAGATATGAATCTCGTTTAGCCACGGTTTCGATAGGTAAACTGACTTTGTAAACCAATCAGAATTGACCGTCTTAACTCAAGGAGACATTGGCTTTCTGTGCGAGTCTTTAGCTACTGACATCGACTTGTTGACTGGCCCGGCTGCGCTATGTTCGGGTTTGGTAGCTCGTTTCGCTTACCTGGTAAGCGTTTGCGGTTTAGGCTGTGATTATGGTCTTGTGATGTCAACCTCGCGTACGTGCGCTATGCGTTTCTTGAGAGTCTCTACTCTCTTCTTGACAATAAACTCTGTTGTTCAAGACGTACTCTATCTTTGACTCTTCTGTTTATATCGACAAGTCTTATCTTCGCTCTGGTCATGCTGAATAAAACAAACATTAGCTTCGGGGGAGCGCGCAGAGCCTCCTGTGAATTGTCATGGTGTCCTGGTTTCGAGTAGGCTCCGGGCACCTATTGTTTCAACGTCACTCACTCTTTTTCAAAACCAAAACCACCCGCACAGCAACACCAAGTCACGACCGCGTCTCCGCGTGTTGTTCAGTGCCGGGACCGCGCCAATGTAGACGACCATACTCTGGTCTGAAAGTCCCTTATGAATACGAACATCTTTTCGCGCGCCTGGAACGCGGTGTTCCACCCGTCAGCGCGCCTCAACGCAGATTTCCCGTGGGATCTCAGCAAGTCCGCTAAGACCTACGGAGTCGCTTTGATTGTTTATTTCGTTGCCACTTTCCTTTCAGCCCTTGCTGTTATCGGTGTTGTGTTGCTCACCGCACTGTATGACCCGAAGATGCCGATGCGCATCTTCGAACAGCACTATCTGCCTTTCCTGGTCATCTCTTCGATAGTCAGCTTCGTGGTCGGTTTCGGCTGCGAACTCTGGTATCTGCAGAGGCAACTGGGAAAAGACAACCTCAGCCTCAAGCGCATCGTCGGGCTCAATCTCGACAGTCTCAACGGTAGCAAGTGGTCGGCTCTCTGGCGTGGACTGGTCACCTGGTTGGTGATCATTGCAGCCGGTAAGCTCATCGACTTGATTCCGATGCCTGTGGTAGTAGACCCGGCCGCCGATTTCTTGAAGTCGCTATCCGGTTGGCCGCTGTATGCGCTTGCTGTACTTGTCACCCTGGGTCCGATCTTCGAGGAGCTCATCTTCCGCGGTTTCTTGTACAACATGACTCGCAGCTCAGTCTCGAGGAATGGTACCACCCGTAGGGTCGCCGCCGATGTAGTCGCACTGATTGTCAGTGCAGCCGCATTCTCGTTGATGCACTTCAACCTCAGCGGTTTCGTAGCCTACTTCGTCGCCGGTGCCATCCTGGCTGAGTCCTACCGGCGCTCCGGGAGCCTTTGGGTGCCGATTATCGCGCATATGCTGAACAACGGCACAGCCGTCGTTCTGCTCTTGCTGGCTGCTGCTTGAACTCCTCGAACAGGTTGCTGCGAGACGATGGTTTAGCGCTCGCCGCTGCATCTTCGTTTCGCGGACTGTCTGCTGCCGGCCTCGAGCGCGGCAGCTCTCTGTAATTTCTGCTGCTCCGACCACTTCGTCAGGTCGGTGGTAACCTAATCGGCTCGGTTGTAATCGTCGGAGTAGCGGATGATGTCTTCCTCAGGGAAGGCATCTCCGGTCTGCACTTCGATTATTTCCACGGGCTCGTCTCCCTCTGGGCAGGCAATTCGATGCTTCACGCCGCGGGGTACGAAGACGAGCTCGCCATATCGGTAGTCTCTCGTCACATCATCCAGTGTGACAGTGGCTGTGCCGCGCACGACAACCCAGTGCTCGTCACGGTGCTTGTGACTCTGGTAGCTCAGACGTTGTCCGGGCTTGACCACGAGGCGCTTGACCTTGGTGTAAGGCTGATCGTCAAGAATGATAAATTTGCCCCAGGGTCGGTCTTCTTGGTAGTTGTTGTTGGACATTTGCGCTTTCCGATGCTGCGATGTCACAACATCCTATCAGCCCGACTTGCTCGATTAAGTTAACGCCTTCTTACGGAAGTGATATGCGTCTAGCGTGCACGCTGTCGAACGACTGAAACGCACGCGAAAGTCGAGAAAAAAACATGAATAACGAACGAATGAATTCGCTCGGTTCCCTGGCTCTGTCGGTTGCCTTCTGGTATCTCATGACCATGTCGCTGCCGATGGCCATTGGAATTATTTTGCTCGTGTTCATTCACGAGATGGGCCACTTCTACGCGGCTCGTATCAAAGGCATCTCGGTCGAGATGCCGGTCTTCACGCCGCTGGGCGCTTACGTACGCCTGGCTTCGGCTCGCAATGCCAAAGACGAGGCTTTCGTCGCCCTCGCCGGACCTGTGGTCGGCGGCCTGGTCAGCCTCGTCGTGATCGCTCTTGCGCCGGTTCTGGGCAGCAACTTGCTGTACAGTCTCGGCGTCTGGGGTGTGATTATCAACTTGTTCAACCTGGTTCCGCTGGAACCGTTGGATGGCGGTAAGATTTCTCTGGCGATCGAACGCCGGATGTATTTCATCGGCGTTCCGCTGTTCATCTACTTCATGATGCAGGTTGGACTCAGCGCGTTCAACCTGATCATGGCGTTCCTGATTCTGAGCCAGTCCTGGAACCTCATCCAGATGCGCAACCAGCAGGCTGATTTGACGCCGTCGTTCTTTCGAGTGCCTCTCGGTCAGAAGGTGCTGTATGCCGGCGCGTACGTCGCGACGGCTGCTTTGCTGGCGTGGGTGGCCCTCGCTCCGGCGGCGTTCCTGAAGTTGCTGGTCGCTATCGGGCTCTAGGCCCGCAGTATTAAACGTTCTCAGCAGTCGGCAGGCGCAGTCCGCGCCCGCTGACTGTCTGTCTCACTCAACAATTGACCTCCGAAAGGAAACCAAACATGTACGGACTAGGTGGAATGTGGTTCTTCAGCTTGATTCTGGTCGTGCCGCTGCTCATTGGCGTCGCCTCCGCCAGCAAGCGTCTCTATCAATTTCTCGTCGAGCGCGGCTTCAGCCGGAACAACGCTCTTACGGCTTCGGTCGTCGGCTTGCTCATGCTTGTCGGCATCATGACCTCGCCGCTCTTCCTCGGTGCCCTGCCTCTGCGGGCGGTCGCAGGTCTCTCCTATCTCTACTTCCTGTTCACCGGCGGTCGCACGATTGTGAACTTCTTCACGGGCGGCAACGAAGCGGCGAAGGAAGCGAAGTCCGAACCGCGCGCCCAGCGTGACGAGCCGGTCAATAAGTCCGAGCCCGACGCCGAGCCGGCTCCTGAGGTCGAACCGGCGCCCGCGCGTCCGGCCACACCTCCTGCCAAGCCTGCTCGCACCGCAGCCGAACTCCGTGCTGAACTCGAGCGGCGGATCGCTGATAGCGAAGGTAAGGGTGACAAGGACGCGAAGTGAACTTCAGTGAGCGGCACCATATCTGGTGTTAGCTCAAGGCTCTAACCAACCCTGTGCGGAGCGTCGTCAGTTCTGTTCGACGACGGCGCTCCGCATCAACGGGAGCAACTATGACAAGAATTCTCGCCGTTGACGCCGGCAACACACGCGTCAAATGCGCTGTCATCGAAGACGGTGCCGTTCTTGAGCAGTGGAGCTTCCTGACCAAACATGTCCGCAGCAAGGCTCGGAACGCGCTTTTGCGCGTCGACCTGCCGGTTGTCTTGGCCTCGGTCGTCCCTGTTGTTACCAGCGTCGTGAGCGAATTGTGTGCGATCAAAGGCCGCGAGCTTTTCGTGATCACCAGTCGCAATCAGACGCTCCTCAAAGCCAATGACGAATTGGGTGCCGACCTGCTTGCCGCAGCCGCCGCTGCCCACAAGCTTCACGCGAAGGGGCGACCGATTGCAGTGATTGGATTGGGTACCGCTATCACGCTGACTGCCATCACCAGTGATGGCACCTTCGGTGGTGCATTGTTCACACTGGGAATGAAGCAGACTCGTGACACCCTGGCGGAGCGGTGTGCTTTGCTGGAGCACGCGGCTGCAACCGCCCCATCGAGCGTTGCTCTCGGTCACGATACGCCGAGCTGCATGGACAACGGCGTGTTGCTGGCAACAGTTGGCATTGCCCGTGCCTATGCGGAACAGGCGCGTCGTGAACTAGGTTCGCGCACGCTGGTAGTCGCTACCGGTGGTGACAGTGCGCTCGTGGCCCCACTGGCAAATGTCGGTCGGCGCCGCAAGCTCATTGATGTCGTTGACCCTGAGCTCACCCTCAAGGGTATCTACCTGCTAGCCGGCGCTCGTGTGAAAACATAGTGTTGGTGCCGGGGCGAGCGCGCAGAACTGAGGTGAAAACTTCAGGCTCTGCGCGTTTCGCTTTTGATCATAAAATAGTAAATGATATAGTAGAATCTAGGTACTATTATGTGTAGTAAAACTGGTCCAAAATTCAAGATTAAGAAGGCTGCAACGTCTGCGGTGCAGATGTCACAGCCCTCTCTCAACAGGTTCGGCGCGAAAGTCGGTTCAGGCAACGACCTTCTTCAGGATTTTGCGATACTTGGCCCTTGCTTTCTGAAGTTTCTGATGACTGATACGCTTAGCTTTTTTGTTCGAGTTGTGTTGACGAATCCAGGACTGCATCAACATCTTGCGATAGCTGATTTTTGTCGGACGGGTGTCAGTGAGGAGGTTCTCGGATAGTTCGCTGATTGCTGAAAGAGCTTGAGCGAGTGCGTCCTGCTCGCTCTGCAACGGTAGAATTGCTTCGATCTCGATGTAGTGTCCTGAGAAGCGACCCAGACCGTAGGCGTGGTCGAGGGAAACGGTCATCTCGAAACCCTGGTAGACTCCCTGGAAATTCCAACGTTTCTTGCTGTAATAGGGGAGTGGGGCGCCCAGTGCGCCAATTTCGGCGAGAATGAACGAGAGTGCTTCGCCTGCGCTCACAGTTGACTCGGTTTCTGCGCGGACATGTTTACCCGCTTCTCCTTTGACCGGGTGTTTCTTAACGCAATGCACACAGCGGACGCCGTCGCTGCCATCGGCTGATCTCCTGATGCGCTCGATTCTCATTCGCCTTGTGGTCTCACCGTTGGTTGGTACGACGAAATCAGTGATCAGTGATTGTTTGACGAACGAGAAGCCTGCCCACGGAAGAACAAGCCTGAGGCGCTTGTACTCAGACTGGCTGATGCGATAACCCTTCTCTGTTTCGATGTGGGCTGATGGAGTTAGTTGCGTCATGTCGTCTCCTTGTGGTTCGGGTTGGTAGCGATTTGCTAAGCAGTGGCGTACCGCTCAACGGATTGGTGACTATTGACGACCTTGTCCGCGCGTTGCATGGGAGGCGCGCCAAGTTGTAAGAAGCTCCGGGCTATCTCCCGGCGATCTTGCGATTCCAGCACGAACAAGCCTTCACGTCGAACCACGCGATTGCTGTAACTGGTTTTAGGAATGAGGGGTGCTGGGTTTGATTGGTCGCAAGGATGGGATTGATAGCGCCTTAAACTACTGTTCTGGTTCGTTCAGAAACGACCTTTGATACGCATCGTGTCGTTTGTGATTTCAATTATCCTGACCAAGAACTCAGCAGGAACTGCTCTTTGCTCATGTGTTGCGAGAAAATTTTAGCCTGGCAGAGCTCGCGCATGATACCGTATTTAGGGTCAGCATCAATTGGTTAAGGTCGGGTAAAGATCTGAAGAGTGTTGCTAATAGCAAAGTCGAGACTATTTCGATGCTGTTTGTGGTGCTTGCACAGATCGGTTAACAGGTGGTTAAGGGGTCAGTCTTTGACTGGTTAATGAAGAGACTTTTAGTCGATCGAGTTGCCGACGATTTGTTTCCAGTATCAGAAATCGATTTGTCGAAATGCTGTTAAGCGAGCGCTGGTAGCCCTAGTTCTTGGTTGGCAGCATTTTTATATGCAAACTGGTTTTGCTGACATCTTTAATTGGATTTTTGATGTCTTCCGCCTTAAGAACGGGGTACTTGATGCCGTTCTTTTGGCACAAGACGAAGACTTCTCCAGGCAGGCTCGAGGTTACGAATTTGCCGTTCGAATCATAGCTGCGTACCATGAATGCGACACTATCCTCGGTGTCATATTCATCAAATGGCATCACGCTCACGCATTCAACTAAACCGGCTGGAACGTCTGGCCGACCGTCTTGTTCGAAGACCTTGGCTCCTGTTCTGTATTTCTCAAGCATTCCTGCGAAAGCTTGATCGCCATCGTATTTTTCGAATTCGTGAACTTTGATCACGGGTTTCTGAGCCTGTCCTATTGGATTTTCCCAGCGCACATCCGGACCCATGTCGGCAATTTGTTTGCGCTTTTTCGGATACTTCGATTGATGGCGCGAGTAGTAGAAGTTTGCCAGATCGGCGAGCCTATCCATCTCTTTGGGGATTTTGAGATTTTGACCTTCTGAGTCATAGAGGATGGTGCCGTCAGGGTCTTTGATACCGCCATCGACCTGTTCGAGAACATAGCTGGATTTGCCGAATGCCATATGTCTGAAGTCTTCGATCAATCCGCCCTTCGGCTCGCCGGGTTGGGCTGGTAGCGAGATGTTTTCTGTGCCGAACAGCAGTTTGGCATTGCCGTCAGGACCAACTTCTAATGCTTTCAATCCGTCCGCTGACACATATTTTTTGCCGACCAGTGGTTGCAAGGCAGGGGCTACTTTATCAGTGACAGCGGTTTTAGGCTCCATGAAGGCGATGGCGCCGACGGCAGCCAGAGCAAGCACGCCGACTATAAAGAGAACCAGGGCGACAATTCCGAGGGTTCTCCATATCGAAGAATGCTTGATGGAATGGACGAGCTGTCCGGATTTAGATGGTTCTTTTTGAAACATTTGTCTGGACAAGCGTAACTGACGCTGGCGCTCCAAGCGGTCGAGATCGGCTTGCTCAACCTCTGTCCATGCACTCAATTCGGTTTGCAAATCCTGCGGAATGGCCATCGTTCGTGATGACGTCATCATCCTTTCCGCGAATTGTTCTTCTATTTGTTTAATACGTTCCGGCGCTGTACCAGCTAATTGCAGCATGGCGACATAGCTGTTGTAGACCACGGCGAACAGTGGATGGGAAACCGGTAAAAATTGGTTGGCCATCTTGACCGTAGTGTCAAATGACTGTTCGCATTCTTGCGGTCTGTCCAGCTTCTGAAAAGTTCTTGCGCGTTTTAAATTGACTACAATCGTCAGAGGGTCTGGTCGATCGCCGCGCGTAGCGGCCCATGCGATAAACTCTTCGTAGTGGTCGAGCGCTTCCTGGAACTCCTCTTCGTGGTAATAGCAGTCGGCAAGTTTATGAAGGCAGCTACCAAATTCTTGTGAATCGGTTACCCCAGCCTTTTTGAACAGCTTGTAAGACTTCTTGAATAGCGTCAGTGCCAATTTGTAGTTTTCATTCTCCATCGCCGAATCGGCTGTGCTGGAGTTCTTACAGGCTTCGCGAAATTGCTTGCTATCCGGAACAACACGTTCCGGTCCCTTCGGTAGATTTTCCACTAGTCGGGCTCGTGGCTCTGCCTCGGCGAATGGCAAGCTCGAATTTTCGTCCGTGCTCAAACTCGTCTTCGGCAGCTCATCACTTTGTCCGGATGATCTGACACTCTCTTGGCTGAAAGGTGAGTAATCGGATGGCGTAGATGCTTCGAAACCAGCAGTGGCAAACGGACTTTCGGTCGCGGATGGCTCGCTCTGGTTGCCGGTGTCGTCGAAGGCTAGATCTGTTCCAGGGTTCGGTAGCATAGGCGACTGCGCGAAGTCCACCGCTGGTGGTGGCGTGTCCAATTGCTCTTTCGCGGGTGTGGTATCATCGGCGTCGTCTAGCTGCCAATCTTCAGCCGGCAGATTGTCAAACTGCTTGCGAGCCGGAGCGTCTGGTGGCGCAGGGGCGGCTGACTGCCAAGACGGAGTCTCTTGAACCGGTTTCAGTGCCGGTATGCTGTCGTCGGGAAATCGGGGTGGTCTCGCTGGTGGTGGCTCGACGGGGTCGTTGTCGCCGATGACGGTGAAGAAATTACCGGGCTGTTTCTTGTTTTCTGGCGGTTTGGTATTTGACTCGGAGGATGAGGTCCCGAAACCGGGCTTCTTTGGTGATATCTGACCAAACGACTTCGGCTTCGGTAGAGCTTTGTCATCTCGGGTACCGGTCAATTTATCCGCAGACTTTGGCGTGGCTGGGCGCATTTGTTGTGGCGGCGGAGAGGATATGGGCTTGTTCGAAGTCGATGGCTTTGCTGGCGATACATTGGAACTTGCCGTTTTCGAAGATGCTGGGTCTGACTGCGACGCTTCAGGCCTTGCTGGAGTCGGGAAAACCTGTGGAGGTGTCGGCTGGGGCAGTGGCTTAGGTGTCGTGACAGGGGCTGTTGGAACTGACGGTTTGCCGCCTTCTGGTATCGCTGGTGGTGTGGCGCTCGGTCCGGTCGTGGAACTGAGTGATGTGCGTTCAAACGTGGGTTGAAAGTCTGGAACTGCTAGGGGAGCGCTCTTCGACGGGCTGACTGCTGAACTGGTCGATTGTGTGCTGTAAGTCGGAGCGGTGGTTGGCGGATTGTCAGCCGGGACGAGAGGCGCACCCGATGAGCCGGCTGCTGGCGTCACTGGTGATTTCGGTGCGTCAGCGGCAGCGCTGGCTGGCTTTGTTGAATCGGCTGGTTTGCTGGTTGGGAGGTGAAACTCGGTATGAATTCGTCCGCGCGCCGGAGGCCGTTTCGATAACGGTGTGCGAGTTTGTCCGAGATCCATAACGTTCGGGAGCTGGTCGGCAAATCCTTCTGGAGGCGCAGAGAAGCTCTCTAATGGTGGCAGTGGTGCACTACTACTGGTGGTGGCGTCCGGATTGGCGAGTAGCCCGGGGGGAGCTGCTGGAAAAGATGGCGGCAATCCTGGAGGCGGCGGCTTGTTGTCGGTGATGTCGGGAAGAACCAATCCCGGAGCGTTGCTCTTCGGACCTGGAGTAGGAGGCGGCGGCGCCGCTGCTGGCGCGGCCCAATCAAAGCTGGAAGGGGGAGGCGGCGGTGGTGGTGCGCCAGCTGGCGCGCCTGGGCTTGGAATCAGTGATGGCGGCGCTGCTAATATTTTATCGTCGGGAGCTGAAAATAGCCCCGGAGGGGGGACCGCACTGGCTGATGATGGCGGGGCATCCTTAGCGGGAGTCCAGTTCGTTCCGGACTTGCGGTCGGATTTAGGTGTAATTGGTTTGATCGAGACACTGCTATCAGTCTCGACGCTTTCACTCTTGCCGAAAATTAGATTGTCCGGCGGAATAGAAAAAGACAAGCCTGATGCTTCTTTCCCCTCGTTCTCGTCGTTGGAAGAAGCACTCGAGTCTTTTTTGCCTGTGCTATCGCTATTCAGCTCGTTTTCCCCCCTCGTGCCTTGCCAGCTATTTTTGGTCCGAGGATTCGCATCTTACATACCCTAAATATAGAGATATAAATACATTCTGCCTAAAACTGTCGGCAGAATGTATTTGGAGAACGCTTATAGTGTCTCCGTTTTCACTAACTATTCATTTCGATAATTCTCCGGCGTTATCGGTCGCCTGCAAAAAATTGGTTCTGGTTGGGAGCCAACCATCGGAATAGTCGGGTTTTAAATACGAGTGTCGTTAGTACTAGCCACGGTTAAAAATGACCGAGTCCGTTTGCCTTCGAAAAACGGTCTGCTCTCTGTTGGTATCGTTAGTGGTGCTGCCATATTCTGAAGAAAACGCTGATCTAGACTGCTGTTTGACCATATCTTCCAATATCAAAAACTGAAGTTGCGCTAATCAATTCTTGAAATCATTAATGGTGCAATTCCACAGTTAATATCGATAGCGAAGATGAAATGGCGTACTGCATGAGCGTTTTGGGCATTCGGTCATTGCGGATCAGGTTGAGTTGAAGCCTTAGCGCTATGTAATATGACCTCACTTCTCTCCCATTTTTCTTCGAGCCCGACGCCCCGAACCACCCACTATTAAAACGTTTCCCGAATTTTCGACTCCGTCACTGCCACGGTGGTAGGGCGCTCGATTCGAATGAAACGAGAGAAGTTTGGTTGTCGCCTGGGCCATGAGGCCATGGTGTAACGCGCTCAGTAAGCCTATCCAGAGGCGTGCGAGCAGATGGCATCAATGGTGAACGTCGAATCAGGATCCCGGCTGATCCATTGATGATGTTTCTGGAAACGAGCTCGGTGCCCCCAGGTCAGATGCTTCTCGGTCGACCTCAGCGGGTGCGATGCTTCAGTCTGAATGAATAATGTCTGACCAAATACTTTTAAATCGAACAATCATCGAATCTGAAACCAGATTGCGATGGTGGCTTCTCAGGCGCCCCCTGCGAAGTCGATACCGATTAATACATTTGCTCTGCAGTCCGGACCCGTTAACAAGAAATTGTTAGCGGTTGGCTGTGCCGCTCTTATCTTTAGATTCGCATATCGCTGAATCGATAAGAAGTGGACGCAAATGTGTGTTCGGTTTATTCGACCCCGGTGGTCGAAGAGGGGATGAACAGCGGCTGGCGACCGCGTCCGCAAAACTTTGCGGAGAAGTCAAAGTCAAAAACTCTTCAATTGATCCTGTTGAGGAGCGAGTAGAACTGCCCGGAAAACGAACAGGGCAGCAGTGACAGAGCCGGGAGACAGACCTTGGCGGTGGATTGTTCCTGCCGCGACGAGTCTCCAATTTTCCTTGAATCAATCACTCTAGCTCGAGGAAGATCATGAGCAAGACCAAGACCCGTAAGGGGAAGAAGGTCGCCTATGTCTTCACCGAGACCGGTCCTATGTCCCCCGCGGTCCTCGGGGGTAAGGGCGCTGGTCTGGTGGAGATGGCGCATATCGGTGTGCCGGTGCCGCCCGGATTCACCGATACGACTGCGGTGGCGCGCGCCTTCGCGCAACACGGTGTGCTGCCGAAGCGCGTTCACGGGCAGAATCAGCGCAGCCTCGCCGCCGTAGAGAAGGCGACCGGCAAGCGCTTTGGCGACCCTGCCAACCCGCTGCTGTTGTCCGTGCGCTCGGGGGCTGCCGTGTCCATGCCGGGTATGATGGACACCGTTCTCAATCTGGGGCTCAACCCCGACACCGTCGAGGGCATGGGGCGGCTCTACGGTCACCGCTTCGCGCTGGACTGCTATCGCCGCTTCCTGACCATGTACGGCGACGTGGTACTGGGGGTGGAGCGTCAGGGCTTCGAAGCTGAACTGGAGCGCATCAAGCGTGAGTGGGGCGTCTCGTTGGACAGCGACATGCCGGTCGCGGCGCTCCAATCCGTGGTGGCCTGCTTTCGCTGTCTGATTGAAGCGAGCACGGGCGAGCCGATGGTGGACGACCCGCATGCGCAGTTGGAGATGGCGATGCTTGCGGTGTTGCGCTCGTGGAATAGCGAGCGGGCGCGCGAGTACCGGCGCGTCAACGGCATCTCCAATGACCTCGGCACGGCCATCAATGTCCAGGCGATGGTGTTCGGCAACCGGGATAATCGCTCGGCTACCGGGGTGGTGTTCAGCCGCAACTGCGTTACCGGCGAAGCCGGGCTCTGGGGCGAGTTTCTCGTCAACGCCCAGGGAGAGGACGTGGTCGCGGGTGTGCGTCAGGCGCAACCGGTCTCGCAGATGGCTGCCTGGAACGCCGTCGCTTACGCTGAGCTGAAGCGCATCGTCGAGCTGTTGGCACAGCGCCGCAACGAAGTCGTGGACGTCGAGTTCACGGTGGAGTCCGGCGTGCTCTACATCTTGCAGGTGCGCAAAGCTAAGCTCACTGCTGAGGCCGCGGTGACCGTCGCGGTGCATGGTCACTGGGCTAAGGCGCTCAGTAAATCCGAAGCACTGGCGGCGGTCACGCCATCCGAGCTCGAGCAGGTCAAGGCTGATGGATTCCGCCCCGAGGCGCTGAATGCGGCTGTTCGAAGCCGTCTGCTCTGTCGCGGTTTGCCGGCATCACCGGGGGCAGTCTGCGGACGGGTAGTTCGGACGTCGGCAGACGCGGTGGCGGCTGCCGCGCGCGGCGAACGGGTGGTTCTTGTGCGCCCGGATACCTCGCCGGATGACCTGAAAGGCATGTTGTCTGCCGTCGCCATCGTGACTGCCACCGGGGGCGCTACCAGTCACGCGGCCATCGTCGCTCGGGGTCTGGGCAAACCCTGTGTGGTGGGCTGCTCTGCCGACGGGGGCCGATTCGACTTCGTCCCCGGTGAAGTCGTGTCGGTGGACGGCAAGTCCGGCGTGGTGATTCGAGGTGAAGTCGAGCGCATGGTCGCGGCCAAGAAGAAGGAGGTCAACCTCTTCTTGCGCTGGCTCGAGGAAGCGCGCGGCGAGAGCAAGCCGGCGACGCCCCGACTGGCTTGCGAGATGGTCGAGCAGTCAGTGACCGTCTACCGCCTGATCAACGACTTCTACTTGACTGACGGCATGGCCCGGGAGGCGGTGGGTAGCAAACTCGAGCGTGAGGCGCGCCTGCTTCGGACCAGGGTGCATAACGACGTTGCCGAACGAGTCGCCATGTACCTGTCCGTGGCCGTCGGCGGCGAAATCCGCTGGTGTGACGTCAACAGCTCGTACAACGCCGTCGTCGAGATCGCTGCGCTCGAGTCGGATTTCCGGATCTCCTGGGGCGGCAGGCGTGGCGACGCTCAGCTGCGCACGATCGCTCAGCTCAAGGTGATGGCGCTGCCCGACCAGCTGCGCTTCGCCGGGCTCGCTGCTACAACCTTCAGCCGTGGCCAATTCCCGGGCGGCTGCGGCGGGCGTCCGTGGGCGCTGATTGCCCACGCGCTGGAGGGGTTTTTGAGTGGTGCGCTCAACCACTCGGTGTTCGCGGATCATGCCTTTGATCTGGAACACAACAATGGCACCGTGTTCGGCAAGCACGCCATGGTTGAAACCTACTGCCGAGAAGACGTCAAGGCGATGCTGGACATCAAACGGCACGCCCGCACCTTGACCGAGCTTAAGACGCGGCTCGGCTACTACTCGTCCGACATGTCGGAGGCGGTCTCCGATTTGTTCCAACGCGGCGAGAGGCTGAAGGTGTGGCAACGGAGCGAGGGCAAAGTCTGATGCCAGCCGGGGTGCCACCGTAAATGGTGGCGCCCTCGCGCGTGTTTCGTGTTTGATTCTTGATACCGGGGGTGGTGCGGTCTTTCGTCCGGCTGCCCCCTTCACACCCTGCACTGGAGTACTGAACATGCTGTACAACGAGACCGTCAACGACGACACCTTCGTGATGGCCGGCACCGAGGGCACGGGCGAGTACGTCGTGCCGCTGAAGACCAACCACGGCGCGGTCGGCTACCGCCCGGACCGCGCCCGCGGCGTGTACCGCGTGCGGGTCGAGCCGGACAGCGCCGAGGCCGCCGACCGCCTCGCCCCGACCTTCCCGGGCTGGAAGCAGCCGGGCAACGCGGGCCAGCCCCGCTTCTCCACCGAGGTCGACATCGAGGACCGGGCGGGCCTCCTGGCGGCGCTGACGCTGGCGGGTGCCGCCCTCAAGGTGGACGCCCAGTGGGTGCGCGGCAACGTCGACGCGCCGGACTGGGCGTACGCGCTCGCCAAGCCGGAGTGCGAGGTGGACGAGCGCAAGGAGTTGACCGACCTGCTCCGCCGCATCGGCGTCAAGGGCGTCAGCCCGCGCTGGAAGTTGGCGACGCTCGCCCTCAAGGTCAACCAGGCGCGCGAGCGCATGGTCGCCGAGGTGCAGCGCCGCAAGCTGCCGGACGCCGAGGCGGCCGCCACCTGGACGACGGACGCCCTGTACGCCGCGCTCGTCGTCCAGAAGCGTGAGTAGTAGCGGTCCAGTGAGCCTGCGCGAGCAGGCGTAGGCTCACCTCCTGTGCGGAATCTGACGGACAGCAAGTTGTTCTCAAGCTCGCTGTCCGTTGGGGCGCTTCGCTGCTCAGAGGCGCTTCAGGTGTGGTGAAACGAGAATCGCTTGTCGGCACTCTCTCTTAATAGGGAGCACGACAGCGATGCCGATGTCGAAGCGGACCGACCGAATTGTGTAGATATGAGCGGCGGAGGAGTTCAAATGCACTGGCCTTGATGTGTGCTTGGGCAGTCAATCCCGGATGTTTGGGTGACAAACATCGAAGAGCTTGCGTTTATGGATAGACGTTGGCTTGAGACGCTCGACGGTGCGCTGATTTCCGTCAGGCATGGCGCGGGTTTGCAATCGATGTCAGTCGATCTGCATAATCCGGCGTATCAGCAATCTCCGCTAATCCGCAGAAGACGGGATTAGGACTGGATTATTTGACAGTCAACCCCTCATCGCAGTCTGCAGCTGCGAGCACTCGCTTATAGAGGATGAGCGTGTGGAGGCGAACATCAGTCTCTCGTTGAGATTGATGTTATAGAACTTGAAGAATCGTCGGGTCAACCTCGACCGCGGCGGTGACTGAATACCGGTTGTCTCCGGTTCTAGGTCGAGTGGCCAGGCTCATGGCTGCCGGTTTGTGCCCAAGTCGTGAGGCAGGCACGAACCGACTCGAGCGCCTGTTAAGTCCGGAAGTGGGACTCAGGTCGTTAAAACTTCCCTCGAACGCACAAGCACAGGTGCTGTGCCAGAGGTCGATAGCTTCTGTTCAAGTTCAGAAGCAAAATTAGAAGTCACAGAGCTCAGCCTGGAGTTGCTGTGATGATTGTTGACCGCTAGTTCCCGGTCAGCAGTCGACACCCTCGCAGCTTCGCGGCAGACCATATAAGGTTTGCTTGAGCCGGCTTCGCCGGCTCGGAGCATCATTTTTTTCACTCACTGAACTTTTCAGTGAGAATTTGAAAATGATGATGAGCTTCGCCGAAGCGTGTGAGGGTTAATCTGGCCCCGGTGGTCAGAGCGGAACGACTGCGAGTGGCGCTCGCGACCGTGAGAAGACAATCACGGTGAAGTCCGTACTTGGATGATTTCTCTTTGAAGAAAGTCCAAGCAATCAGGTCTCGAAGAGTCTGACAACTCTTAGAGCCTGCTTGCACCGCATTAAAAGAGAGCGGTGCAAGAGGACGAAGCCTGGGGGAAACCTTGGCGGTGGTAGGCTCCTGCCGCGACAAACTCCCATCGGATTGGAGCGCTGACGCTCCCCATACAACCAAGAAGTGCACTCGCGGTACTACGTGCGGTGCCATTGATCGATGGGCTCCAGTGGTTGACGCGCGGTTTCGCGCAACTGCTGGCGTTTTCTCCGGCGTCTGTCGACAATGTCACCAGACGTTGCCACCAGCTGCCGGAGTGTAGTTTTTGACTCATGGCTGAGGCTCATGGGTCCTACTTCGACACTTGAGCGCGACAACGCGCTCAGGTGTCGGAACACTTGCCCAACTCTCGTTTCAACATTCAGAGTCCTGTGAGAAAAAACATGCGTCACGACATGCACGCCGTCCTGATGGTCTCCCCGTCCCGCAAGAAGTGCGCCCCGAAGGGCGTCGCCGTGTGCGAGGTCGAGGAAGCGCCCATCCGCCAGAAGATGCGCCACAACAAAGGCGGGAAGCGCAAGAACTACGGCCGCTACAACCCGCTGCGCGCCTACCTCGCGAAGCAGGTCGGCCGCCGCTGGGACGACGTCTTCTCGGAGATCTGCGCGAACAACGACTACCGCAGCCAATCCCAGTTCGACCTGCGCCAGAAGGTCGGCCACATGGTCGAGACCAACGTCATCCTGATCGACGGCGAGCCGTACGACAGCACCGGCGTCTACTCGATCTGGTACAACAACTTCTGGGTGCACCCCGAGACCGGCGTGCTGATGGCCAGCAGCGAGAAGAAGCGCCGCGGTTGCCACGGCTGGCGGACGGAGTACAAGCAGGTGCCGATCGACGCCACCCACAAGTACGTCGAGATCGCCGGCGTCTGGTACATCGTCACGTTCGCGCCGTTCACGCGCGAGAACTGCGACACCTCGGTGGGGACGACGTTCCAGCGCGGCGTGCCGGGCGGCTACGACAACGTGTTCGCGGCGCTCTTCTCGCTGCGCTACCGCAAGCGCGCCAAGGACGTGGTCTTCGGCTCCCGCCTCGCCGCCGACTTCGACAGCGCCCAGCGCCAGCTCCAGCTCGAGTGGGGTGGCTCCATCTACGCCTGCCACAAGCGCCAGATCGGCAGCCGCGAGGTCAAGCAGGTGAAGGCGCTGTGGGCGGTGCAGGAGGCGGCGCGTCACTCGGCGTAGGTTCAACCACAAGTGCAAGTCGCCTTGCCGGTCGCAATCGACTTGCGCTTGTCCTAACTGTCTAGTGGGTGGAGAGCTTGTTGTCGGCTGGTCCGGAAGAGCCTATCACGGGGCTTTTCCGGACCAGCTTTTCATTCGTTTTTGTTTTACTAGGCTATGTCGTATAGCAAAATCCGGCAGCGGCACCTCTGGAACGTGCGCAGTCCATGGACACCTTGGACTAAACCTTCTCCGGCCAATCGGTGCCCAACGCAAGCTGCGCTAGCCTTGTTGTGCCCCTGAAAATGCGTGCCAGGACTGATTCTATTCGGCTAGAGTTCAAGTTGATGGTCATGGGGACTTGATTCAGCATTGGTTTCTCCATAATATCCAAATTATGTTCAACCTCTTGTCATCCTGCTAAACGCTGCACCTATCTAAATTACGTAAAGACAAGACCACTCCTTGAATTTCAGAAACGAACCGGCTGGTAAAGCTTGGTTGAACATGTTCGTCTCTGGAGGACCTTTGCGTTCCGCTTACGCGAAGATCCTGATTTGCAGCGTCCATAACTTCGATTGCTGATCTTAGCGGAATCAGTGGTCGCCCTTGGTTCAGGGTTTTAGAACTAAAAAGGACTCGTATCTGTATGAACAGCAAACTGCTTGTTGTCGGTCTCGCGGTCGTGGCGCTTTCTTCCCTCACTGGTTGCGCCGGCACTCACTTTTCCGTGGGTGCTTCATTCCCTGCTCCCGTCATCATTCATCGTCCGCCCGTCGTGGTTGTCGACCGTCCGGTGATTGTCTCGCCGCCGCCTGTCATCGTCGACCGTCCGGTCATCGTTTACGATGAACCCGTTGTGGTGGTTGACATCGACTACTGGTACGACGGCGGCCGCTACTACTATCTGGAAAGCACCTCCGGGCTGTATTTCTACTGGTCCAACAACGTTCGCGTATACTGCAATAATGGCTGGCGGCCCAGTGTCAGATGGCATCGTCACGACCGGTACTGGCACAACAACGACAACTACTGGCGCAATCGTCCGGTCTATCGCCCGCAGCCTCCGTATCGTGGTCCCGTGAATCCTGGTCGTCCCGACTGGAACCGCGGTGGTCGCGATAACGATGGACGTGGTAACGACCATCGTGGTGGCAATGATCATCGTGGCGGAAACGATCATCGCGGCGGCAACGGTCCTCGTCGCTAACTCCTTAACGGAGACGGCCACCTGCGCTGTAATGCGCAGCTAGTTTTCGATTACACCTAGCTTTCGAACGGGCGAGATCCTTTTAGGGTCTCGTCCCGTTTTTATTTGCTCTGTACCAATGATTGCGTATAGTAGAATTTTGGGAAAGATTCAGAACCTAAAGTCGTTAAGTCGATCAGCACTAATCGACACTATTGGTTTGATTGGCATTTACAACGCAAGCCAGCGGCGGACAGTGAAAGAGCGCGGGACGATGCAGAGCTTATCGTCCCGCGCTCAATCTGGTATCTTCTGTTGCGCGATCGTGCGGATGTTACATGTCCCTCAGGCTTTTCACCTGGGTTCACTAAGGTTGTACCCGCACGCCGGCAGGGAGTCGGATTCGAACATGGACAGGCGGGTGGCGAGCTGTTCTTCGTCCTGCAGCTCCAGCAGGAAGACCAGAATGTTTATGGCGATCAGCGCGTAGGTG
>CAZRMH010000064.1:0-25979 GCA_964600935.1 uncultured Candidatus Obscuribacterales bacterium | reverse complement strand
GACATCTCCATGCCGCTCGGGCGCCTGCGGTTTGCCACCAAGGGTAGTGCCGGCGGTCACCATGGTATCGAGTCGACGCTACATCATCTCCATGGGAACAGCAATTTCCCGCGGCTGAAAGTAGCGGTCGGTCCAGACGTGCGCGGCGACCTGCGAAAAGCGTTCTTGCTCTCTCCAATCGAGGAGGACGCTCGAAAGCTCTACCTGCAGGTTATCTCTGTCGCTGCCGAAGCCTGTCAACTCTGGCTGGCCACGTCGGTGGACGTCTGCATGAGCCGTTACAACGGTCTGGACTTGGCGCGTCAATCCGCGACCTGACCGGACTACAACCCAATCTTTGTCGCAGGCGGCAGCACGTCGCGGCAAGAAACCAAGCGAGAGGCGCATCACAGCGCCTCTCGCTTCGGTATTCACAATCTTGTAGCCCTAAAGAGAAGGAGCAATATGTTCATTCTAATCTTACTCGGGGCCCTCATCACAGCGGTGATGGGCGGCATCCTGAAGTTCGTTTTGGACAAGAAACAGTCTGAGAATCGGATCACGAACACCGAGTTCGGGATTTCGATGGGTATCATGCTGGTGCTTGTCATTCCGCTCACCGCCTGGATTGGCATCAAGGTCGCCATCCAGAACCAGGTGACTTTCAACGAGAACTGGAACGGTTGGGAGACCTCGGTCGAAGTGGTGCGCAACCGCACGTCGGAAGACGGCTCGATGCGTCACTACTGGATCGAGACCCGCACCGTGGTTTATTACGAAGATGAGGAATACACCGACTCGGACGGCAAGAAGCAAACTCGCTCGGTCCGCAAGACCAAGCAAGTCGACTTCAAAATTCCCTATACCACTGAAGAGTGGGACTTCGTGGTACACACCACCATCGGCGATGTCACTATCGAGACGGGCTACCTGCCCGAGCACCCGAACAACTACCGGTACCGCACGTTCACGAACGTGCCGGAAGCGCGTTTCGCCAGCACCACGGGTTATCACCCGTACTACCTGACGGTCAAAGACCGGCTCGACAAAAACAACCCCGGACCGGTGTCGCTGCGTAAGACCTACGACAACTACATCCTCGCATCACAGACTACCATCCTGGCGCGCTTCAACGATTCGATCGAGAAGTACAAGAAGGAGAACCTGCTACCCAAACTACAGGCGAGTGTCAGCGGGTACTACGACGCAGACCGCATCTACTTCGTCGGCAATCCGCAGACGACCGGAGACTGGCGCACGAGTGGACGACGCTTTAACTCCGCACTTGGTCAAACGCTGCAGGGCGACTTGCATCTGGTGATCATCGATGCGGACAAAGTGCTCGATCGCGACAACTACGGCGGCGCCCTGGTCGCCTACTGGCAGTCTCCCGAGTTCGGCAAAGACGCTCTGTCGAAAAACGGCATCGTGGTGATTATTGGTGCCAAAGAAGGCAAAGTGAAATGGGCGAATGCGTACACCGGCATGCCCATGGGCAACGAACACTTGTTGCTCGAAATTCGCAACACCCTTCCGGGAACCGCAGTCGATGCAGATGCACTGCTCGGCAATCCATACGCCCGCCTCACCGGCGGTGGCAAGGTTCAGGTGTTCAACACTCAAGGTGCGCTCGAGAAGCTGCTCTGGGGTAACAACCAGTTCAAGCGCGTGCACATGACTGACAAGAACGGCAACGGCGTCGGCTACGCCTACCTGCTCTCCGAGCTGGAACCGACCACCGGTCAAAAGATCTGGATTCTGGTAGTGGTGTTTATGTTCTCCGGCATCGCCTGGGGCATCTGTATCGCCGTGGGTCCCGACACTTACCGGCAGATCGCAGACTCGTTCCGCGGCCGCCGTCGGTTCCGCTGATCGGATCAAACGCAGATGTCCAGGCGCCACGCACGAGAGAGCGCCGCCAACGCCTGATACTGCATCCGACACCACGACAATGTTTATGACGCCCGTGAACATCGGGCGGTTGTCCTTCTGGACACTTCACCGGCAGCCGCTGCTCGGCGGAAGCCAATCAACTCAGTAGTTCAAACCAAAACCGTTCGAAAGAACAAACCGGAGTATCTAGTTATGCGTAAAGGTCTCATCATCGGCGGCGTCATCCTCGGCGCCTTCCTCGTTCTCGCCTTCAGCCTGTACAGCTACGTCAACTCGACGCGCAGCGCCGGCATCACCCACGAAACCGGGCTCAATGCCCAATATCTGGACAACCAGAACGAGCTCAGCTCGTTCAAGTCGTCCTTCTACGAACAGATCGGCGTCGCAAACTTGAAGAGCGACAAGCTCGACAAAATCCTCGAAGACGCCGTAAAGGGGCGCTACGAGGGCAAGATGGAACCCGGCACCGGCGGCTCCATGTTCAGCGCGATCACCGAAGCCTACCCGAACTTGCAGGGCCAACTCGATCTCTACGATCGCATCGTAGACTTCGTGCGCGCCGGACGCGAGGCCTACAAGCAGAAGCAATCCAAGCTCCTCGACCAACTGCGCGCCTACGACAAGTGGCGCCAGGACGGCATCGTGCGCAGCTTCATCGTCCGCAATGTCCTCGGCATCCCCTCCGACGCACTCGAAGCTCGCATCGGCACCACCGTCGCCCGCGGTCAGGCTGCTCGCGACCAGATGTACGTCATCGTTCTCACGAGCGATACCAAGAAAGCCTACGAAACCGGGGTGGATGAGCCCATGCAGGTCCCCGGAAGCAAGAAGTAACGGTCCCTCGGTTCACGGCACTGACCGGTGGCACCGCACCGGTCCTCACATCAGGCAGGGCGCACGGCCGATTCCGGTCGTGCGCCCCTCTGCCTACCCTTCATTTCCATACGCCTTTCACGGGTCGCATCGACCACAGGATAAAGTCATGACTGCATTTCTAATTGTTTGCCTCGTTCTTTCGCTCGTCGGCATGTTTACGACCAAACAGGTCGCCGACTTCATCGGTCCAAAGGGTAACGGTGGTCCAGGAGATTTCATCCGCACGTTCCTCTCCGTCGGATGGTTCACCCTCGGCAAGTTCTTCTGCCTGATCTCGGCGTTGATCTTCGCGCTCTGTCTCGCCATCATCCACTGAGCGCGATTCCAGGACCAACTTCAATCCGAGTTCAGTCCGAGCATTCGCTCCGAGACCTGGACTCCGTCCGTTCAAGCAATGTCTCTGCGCACCACCAATGGTGCCCGATGGCGTCGCCGATAGTCGCGTTTGCATAGACCGGGTCCGTTCGCCCGGTTCCCTAGATTCACTCCACTCACTACCGCCGCAGATGCGGCAGCTACTGGAACTCAACCAATGTTAAACAAACCGAACCTTTCACTCGGCAGCATTCTTCTGAAGATCGGGATTGTCTCGGTCATCGTCGCCTCACTGGTCGCCACGACCCAGAGCCTGATGCTCTACATGGGCGGCGACACGTTCGGCGCTTCGGCACCTGCCACCATGACCGCCGCTGTCTCGAGCTGGCTGGTCACTGTCGTGATGCTGAGCATCGTACAGACGTTCATCCTCAGCGTGGCTACATTCATCTTCGCCATCGGCTACAGCGTAGTGGGCGCCAAAGTCTACGAAGCCCTGACACCTGAGCAGCGCGCCACCGTGGGCAAGCTCATCCGCTGGGCATTCTTCGCTGACGTCGCACTGTCGCTGCTGATCGCCATCTACAACGGCTCGGCACAATACGCCATCTTCAGCGCCATACACGCCGACCCGCTGCTCAACCTGGTCACCTCAATCCTGGCCGGCGTAATCACGTTGGTGTACTGCGTCCCGATCTTCGCCTTCATCGGCACAGTCGCGACCATCATCATCGGCACCTTCATCACAGTCTTCTCAGGCGGTCTGAGCAAAAAGAACGCCCCCACGGAGGCTCCGAAGGACGGAAACTGAGTCTGTTTTTCCAACGAAAGATCGACGGCGATTGACGCCGCCGATCTTTCCTGGCTCACGAGAACATTGTAATAAGCAAGCCTGGTCTTCCGACCAGCGCGACGAAAGGTGTGCCGGAGGAGAGGCTGCATGCCGAATTGGCATTCCTCCTCTGGCACCACTGGTGACATCACCAGAAACCGTTCGGCTAACCGAAAACTGCCGGCACGCACAGCACGTGCCAAACAAGGAAACACTGACCAATGATTTTTAGCACACAATTCTGGCCCATCGCGCTACTTTGGGCTATCATCGCGGCCATCGTCTCGGGACTGCTTGCCTCCACCGGCAAAGCGGAGGAGCGTCAGTATCGCAGGAACGAACCTGGGCCCTTCGGACGATTCTTAGAAATCCCGGGATACGGGACGACCCGGCAGCGCGTTCTCGCGGCAGCGTTTATGACACTGCCTATCGCTCTGTTCGCAGTACGCTTTTTGATGTACTACGTTCAGCCCACATTCCAAGGAAGCTTCTTCGGCTATTGGCCCGTCCTGGCTTGCGCCTTGCTACCGGCGTTCGCGCTCGGAACCATCTTCGCCGGCGGCACCAAACGCTCATGGCTCGCCTCAGCCGCGTTCCTGGTCACCATGCTCATCGTTCCGGTCGTGCAATACGGCTATAACTCTTGGGGTCCGGCAAACGCTGTCCGTCACGCCGAACTCCCGAAGATTCGCATCGCTGGTCCCGACGAGAAGATTCCGCCTACTGACCCGGACCGGATGGTGCTCGTCAATCCCTCAATCGCCGAGTTCAAGGGACAGACCGCGCTCTCGACTCAAGCCGGCATCGCCAGCCGATTTGGCATCGACCGCAACACCTACACCCTTCAGTACGTCAACGGGCACCGCTACTGGCTAGCGCCACTTCGTCCGATTAACTCGGGCGACAACTTCTGGACGCCGCTGTTCGGCGGAGTGTCGACCTCACCGGGTTACGTAGTAGTCGATGCTGAAAATCCAAGCAAGGATGCCTGGTTGAAAACCGGATACAAAATCAGTTTGTTTACGACCGAAGCATGGTCGATGAACTTGCTGCGCCACGTCTACCAGCACGGATATACCAACGGTCTGCTCGAGGAGCCCATCTTCGAAGTTGACGACGACTGGAATCCGCACTACACCATCAGCTACGTGCACAAGGCCTTCGGGAGCATGAGTGGACGCACTCTCGAAAAGGTAATCGCCGTGGACGTCAAAAACGAAGTCCCGGTGATCACGGAGTACGAGATCGCTGACAAACCGAAGTGGATCGACCGGATCGTCGCCAAGGACCTGGTCAAAGAATGGGCGACTGACTGGGGTTGGTATGGCGGCGACTACGCCCGACAGCACTTCTGGAGGGTTGCTTTCGGCATCAGCGCAGAAGGCACGATGAAACCCACCGAACCCGAACTCGCGTACACCAAAGACGAACACAATGTCTGGGTCATTCCCATGACCTCGACTCACGACGGCGACCACACGGTCGTCGGTGTGCTGGTATTCGAAACTGGTAAAAACGAAGGCGTGTTCTACCCCGGCATCCAGGGCTTCAACGAGCCCGAGAGCGTCGACGACACGATGATTAACGCGCGCGATAACATCAAGCACTACCCCGTTGAGAGTGTCCAGCTCTATAACATCAACGGCAACCTGACCTGGGTGGCGATTTACGCCTCACCTCAGAGTATCGGCAAGTCGTTTGGTGGCATCGGCATCCTCCAGGCTCACAAACAGGATGCGGCCGACGTCGTCTTCGCTAACGACAAGAAAACCGCTCTGCGGCTTTACTCATCCCAACTGGCTCGCAATGGTCAAGGAGACGACCACATCTCGCAAACCGCGAATCAGAGCAAGCAGATTACAGGCAAGATCTTGCGCATCGCACCCTTGCCGACTGGTCAGCTTGCTGGCGCCGCAACCTACGTGTTCGTCATCGAAGGCGACCGCCATACCTTCGTGGTCACCCGCGACAACTTCAATCGCATCCCGCTCGTGAAAGAAGGCGACGAAGTCACGTTCACCTACCTCGACACCGGTGACGACGAAACCGCAGTCAACAGCTTCGACTGCAAAGCACTCGCTGTTCCTCCGAAGCCGGTCGACGCAGAGAAACAGTAAAACGGCTCCCGGAGCCAGTTCACGAGAACGCCTTGGACACTACTAGCCCAGTCGCGCAAAGCGCGACTGGGCTTTGTAGCCACCATGTGATCAGTTCTAGTGATGCTACCAAGTAGCACCAAAAGCCAGGCACCCCCTGGCTTTTGGACTTGGCTCCAATCCTACTACTCTATTTAGTTTAAAAAAAAGAGGACTGAAGACTGATGCGGCTATTCAACTGGTCCTATCGATCCAGGGAATTTCAACCGCTAGCGGTTGAAATTATTCCGTGGACCTTGTCGAACCTAACAACTCTTCCTAACTGGCATAGAAACTCGCTTCCCGACGTTGCACTTTTAGCATAGGGAATTTCAACCGCTAGCGGTTGAAATTATTCCGTGGACCTTGTCGAACCAAACAACCCTTCCTAACTGGCACGGAAACTCGCTTCCCGGCGTTGCACTTTTAGCACAGAGAATTTCAACCGCTAGCGGTTGAAATTATTCCGTGGACCTTTGCTCAATGCGAAGCGATATCTGCCAGGCGATGGGGTTTGAACCGCGAGGGTGATTTCCAAAAGAGGTTCCACCGCTAACGGTAGAACCTCTTTCGGATCACAAAGTTCAATTGCAATTCAACACTGATTTAAAACTTCGAACGACTTTCAGTCTTTCCGAATATTCTGCCGGTTAGCCTTATCGATATTGACCGTGCTCTTCAAACCAGTCGTTGGGCAAGGTCCAGTAAGTGATATTGGCAACCTGATAGACGCGCAGAAATACCGGACTGCCCTGTGAGCTACCGCGCGCGTAATCACAAACAACAAAGCACCACATGTAGCACTACTGATATTGTTCGAATTTATCGAATTGCAACCTTGATTTCACAAATAAAAAATGAACAAGAGCCATTGTGTACTCATGGGCCAAGTCTTCAAGATTGAGTTCTAGTTTAAATTTTCATATCCACCGAATAAAGGAGCTCAAAGACACCACACATCAAGCGCCTATACGGTCCAAACACCCAAACCTGCTGGCTTTTCGCTGGCAGAACGCTCAACCATTACCAGTTCTTTTCCAGAGTTCGACTTCGTGATGTTGTCCTTCACCGCGCGCACTAATGCTCGCGAGACGTCCTCGCAGCTACGCATACGGCTGAGAACAAATCACCCAGTCTTTTAAAGGAACCGTACCATGAGTACTTTCCAGACCAGCCACAAAAACGCCCGTAGGCTCTACGAAGCGCTCAACTCGATCGTCCTCGGCTGCGAACCGCAGATCGAGACTATCGTGTGCGCGCTACTGGCCCGCGGGCACGTGTCGGCGCTCGGCGAGCCCGGCACCGCCAAGACATTGACGATGAAGGGTCTCGCGTGGCTCTTCGGCGACTCCTGCAAATACCACCGAGAACAGCTCGTGCCGGACACCATGCCCAACGACCTGATCGGTGCCAACGTGTGGATTAACGAAATCTCGAAGTTCCGCTTCCGATACGGGACGCTGAACCCCAAGATCAACTTCTTCCATGCGGACGAAATCAACCGAGCAACCCCGAAAACCCAGTCCGGGCTGCTCCAGGCAATGGAAGAATACGGCATCAGCACGCCGCGCGGCGTGGTCGCCCTGCATGAAGTCTTCATGCTGGTAGCCACTCGCAACCCGATCGACCTCGAGGGCACGTATCCCCTGCCCGCGGCGCAGCTCGACCGTTTTGCCGTCGAGATCATTTACGACCGGCTCAGCGAACAACAAGAGACAGACGTCGTCGAGAAGACGACTTCGGCGGTTAGCCGCCACAGTCTAGACCAGAAGCTGCGAGGCATCATGACGATTGCCGATGTCATCCAGATGCGCGCGGACATGCGCACCGTAGAGGTCACGCGCGACCTGATCAACTACGCCGTCCGCCTCGAGCTCGGCACTCGACCGGGGGTGTACAAGGAACTGGAGGGATTCTTCACTGCCGGCGTGTCAGTTCGCGCCCCGCAATGGCTAGTTCACTTGGCCCAGGCGCGCGCCTTCTTCCACGGGCGCACTTCCGCCGTACCGGACGACATCAAGTTCTTCGCCAAGCCTGTCTTCCGTCACCGTCTCTACCTGACCCAGGAGCAGACGCTGCATGGCGTGAAGCCCGACGACGTGATCCAGAAAGTGCTGGATATCGTGCCGATCGTGAAGAAGTAAGGTCAGAGGGCAGCCCCTTCTGACCTGAGCGAGAGGCGGTGCGACGTGCATCGCCTCTGATTAACGGTGTGCCCCGGCACACATTTTTCTCAGATCAGAAGGGGAAACACATGAAAACCTCAATCAACGAGAGATTGCTGCGTCTGGCCTTCCTGACGGTTGAATGTCCGATCGACATCGGTTGGCTCTCGACCCAACATCAGGAAGGCGTGCGCAGCAGTCCGTTCAAGGGCAGCGGCCGCGACTACTGCGACTTCCGCGCCTATCGCATGGGTGACAAGGCCACGCGCATCAACTGGAAAATGTTGGCGCGCCGACCCGACCGTCCAATGGTGACGCTGTTCGAAGAAGAGCGTAATGCCTGCGTCTGCGTCCTTGCCGACGTGTCGCCCGGCATGGACATGGTCAGCGTCGCATTGTCGAAACGTGAGCTCGCTTGCGTGCTCACCACTTCGATTATCCGCTCCGCTACACGCACAAATGACACCGCTCTGTTCGCCAGTTTCGACGAACGCGGAGTCAAACACTTTATGGGACGGCGCGCTGCGCACGGTCTGCAGCTGGCACCGGCGGCGGTGCTGGACGACAACGACCGTTATGTCGACGAGAGCGGCACAAGCGGCTTACTGAGCGCTCTGAAGCGCTTGCCGGTGGCACGAGCTCTCGTCTTCATCCTGCTGGACCACAATCATCAGTTCAGCAAAGAAGAGCTTGACCAGCTCTTCTACCTGGGCATCCGTCACGAGATCGTCTTCTTGTCAATTTCGGATTTGCGCGAACGCGAACTGCCCGCCAAGCCACTACTGCCGTTCCTTCCCATCCCGGGGTTCTACACCACGGTCGACCAGGACGGCAACACCAACGTCCAGTGGGCACACAGAAGACAGCGTGCTCGCTACGCCAAGTTGTTCAGCGAGCACGAGCAGCAGACCATCCGCCTCTTGAACGGTCTTAACTGCCGATTCGCCTCGCTGCATACGGAAGACGATGCTCACACCCGGCGCGCCCAGCTCACTCGAATCCTCTCGAGCCGGCGAACCCGCCTGAATCTTAACCTAGGAGGACAGTCATGATTTTTGCAAACCCATACTGGCTCCTCGCAGCACTGCTGGTGGTGCCGGTCGCCTACATGGCCCGGCGCAAAGAACGGATTCGGGTCGGGACGGCGCGCCTTCACAAGACCTCGCTGAGCAGCCGCTTGTTCGGTTACGTCCCAGCACTGCTCCAGTGCGGCGCCGTGATCCTGGCAGCGGTGGCGCTCTGCCAGCCACAAGTACCGGTCGACGAGAAGACCAGCTCGACCGTACAAGGCCGCGACATCATCCTCGCGCTGGACTGGTCTGCTTCGATGGCGGAACCCTACAAGGGCGAACGTAAAATCAACAAACGGGAGATGTGGTATCACCAGGCGCAGACGGCACAACCTGTGGACCCGGACGAGTCTGGACCCAAAGAGCTGCGCCGAATCGATGCTGCTCAAGATGCCCTGATCGGTTTTGCCGAAACGCGTCAAAAGGTTTCCGCCGGCGACCACATCGGCATGATCGCCTTTGACTACAAGCCCCAATTGCGGTGGCCACTAGATCGAGACATCAAGCAGATTACCCGGCACGGCAGCTTTTTGCCGAAGGGCAAGGGTCCGCAAGAACTCGGTCTCGGCACCAACTTCGGCAACGAAATGCCAGGACCAATCGATCTAGCCGCCGAGCACTTCGCGCTCAAGGGGAAGTCGAGCACACGGGTGCTCATCCTTCTGACCGACGGAGAAAACGAGATTAAGACAGACGTGATGGCTCGCCTCTCGGGCGTCATCCGCACGGCGAAGATGAAGATGTACGTCATCGGTATCGGAGAGAAAATTGGCAAGGGTGAACTCAGCCTGGAACGCCTCTGTCGCGATGAAGGCGGCGAGGTTTTCCGCGCGGAGTCTCAGTCAGGACTGGATGAGTGCTTTGCAAAAATCAGTGCGCTCGAATCCTCGCCCATCCCGGTCACCCAGGACAAGAGCTTCGAACCGGTGTTTTACTACTTCCTCACCGCGGCCATCGCTTTGTTTGCGCTGGCTACTCTTTCAGAGGCCGTGATTCTGAGTCGTTAATCGCCCGGTCGTTCCGGGCTCGGCGCACACGCGCCGCTCCATCTCGGAGCGACCAGGTTCACGCTTAGAACACTTCTAAAGGACTAAACCATGCGATGGTTCACAAACGCCCTCACCAGGGCTTCGACGGTCTGCCGCAATGTCTCCACCCGCGTCACCGAGCTGGCCCGCCAGACGTGGAGCAAGCTCACCTACGCTAACGTGCGTGACACCATTTACGGTGCCCCACGGGCGCTGCTTGCCGGACTGCTGTTTCTCATCCTGAGCTGCTGGCGTATGCTCTGCGCACTGCTTCTCCGGATGCGCCGAGCCTGCACGCTCAGCAACATCAAAGCTTCGATCGTCGGTTCGCCGAAGTTCGCGCTCGGCACATTCCTCTTCGTGCTGCGCTCCGTTCGCAATGTCGTGGTCGCCTGGTCGCGCTGGAGCAAACGCAACTGGAAGCCGCTCAGCCTGCTCACCATCAGCCTCGGACTGTTGGGAGTGGGCTTCGTGCGGCTGCACGACTACGATGTGCCCATGCTGCGCAAGGACTACTTCAAGGCTGGTCAGGGCAAAACCGATTACAACTTCGAGGACAAAGACGACTCGCCACAGATGGAGATATTCGTCAAGGACTCGTTCTTGTACCGCACGGTGACTGCCACCATCCACGGTGCCGGACTGGCGACTGACACGGTAGTCGGAGACCGGGTCACGGCCAAATTCAACAACGCGCTTAGCCTCTACCAGCAAAGCCGATACGAGGAAGCGATCAAGGCGTTCAATAACGCCTATCGCTCCATGTCGGACAAAAATGGTCAGGTGAAGCGCGGTTACGAGAAGTTGGCAGCCCAGGCGCAGTTGATGATCGGCAACGCCTTCTGCAACTCCGGCAAGGATAGTGAGGCGATTAACGCCTACCAGCTCAGCCTGACCTACGACCCCGACAACCTGGTCACCATCTATAACCTGGAGAGACTACTCTCGAACGGTGGTGGTGGTGGCAAAGACAACGGAGAAAAACCTAAGCCTTCTAACCCCAACAAGACCAAAGTGTAAGGAGCAGGCAATGCATTACCTACAAGAGCAAGCCTGGCTATGCCTGCCGCTTGCCCTCGTTGGCGCGCTCATCGCCTGGCTCGCTTACGCGATGCAAAGGCAGATGATCGTCGCCTGGGGCGCGCCGGAAAACGCCTCGCGTTTCAGTGTTCCCGTCCCCAAAATCCGGTTCATCGTCAAGGGAATCCTGGCTACCCTGGCTCTGACTGCTGGAATCGCCGCTCTGGCGCGACCAGCGGTGCAGAGTAAACACGTCGAGTTCCAGTCCGGCACGGTCGACGTCGTTGTTCTCCTCGACGTCAGCCGCAGCATGGCTGCCCGCGACTGCCAGGGCATGAGTCGTATGACCTGTGCTCGTCACATCATTCGAGACCAGATTACTCCGTCCCTTCAACACAATCAGATCGGCGTGATCGCTTACGCCGGTAAGGCTGCACCAGTAGTTTTCCTGACCGAGGAAATCGAGACAGTTAACTGGCTCGCTGAAAACGAGCTCAAAATCTCCAGCGCTCCTGGTCAAGGAAGCGCTATGGGTGCGGCGTTCGACCTGGCGTTCAAATACTTCGACAACGATAGCAACAAATCTCGTCGCAAGATGGTGGTGTTGCTATCTGACGGTGGTACCGATGAGGAGACCAAACTGGAAGAAATCGTTCGGGGTATGCAAGAACGCAACATTACCCTGATCGTCGTCGGGTTAGGAACGCCGCGACCGGCGCTCATCCCCAACGAAGAACTGGGCGAAGAAGACCGTCGATTGGCCCAGGAACCTTTCTACAAAATCGACGGCAAAAACGCAATGACGTCTCTCGACGTCGCCACGCTAAACCAGCTGACCAAGGCGGTCGGCGACGATGCGACCTTCGTACCGGTGACCGGACCCGGGGACTTCAAGTTCACCCCCCTGGTTTCACACCTCAGTCCGAAGGAGAAGGTCGGGGAAAAGGAAGTTTACTTCTACCCCAGCCTGGCGTTCTTCATCCTGATCTGCGTCACACCGCTGGTCACGGCTCGGCGCACGCGCTCCGTCCGTACGGCACGCAAAACCGAGCCCGCCACTATCGGCGGTGCCGCACACTAGCCCCAAAAGGAAAGCAAAGCATGAGTCGCAACAACATTGCTCTAATCAGCACCGGACTCCTCCTGATCGGGCTCGCCACCTTCGCGGTGGTTCGTTCGACTGGAGCGTCCCGGGCATGGCCCGAATTCCTCACAGCCAAACCGGACGCGCCCAGATACAACACCGAAGTAGCCAAACGCGACTTCGGGTACCGCACAGGCAACCACGTGCCGGTCGGTCTGTACTTCAAACTGGCCCCTGGCATGGAGCTTCTCTCCGATCAGATGGTCACAAACGGCGATTTCCAGATCGTCAACCAACAGGAGTATCGGGAGAAATCCGGCGAGGACACTCTCGTCCGCATCGACCTGACGCTCCAGACCTTCGTGCTCAAGCCCAAACTGGAAGCGAAGATCACTATTGCCTACCGCAACAACGGAGGCGAAGTGAAGAAACTAGACCTCCTGCCCATCGATGTCTACACCTCGCAGACTTACGATGGTCGCAAGAGTGAACACCCGAAGGAATCGGCGGAGGTCACGTTCCTGAGCGACGGACACCTGACGGTGACCAGCGCGATCGTGCTCACTGGTGCCGTCGGTGTGGTGCTCGCCGTCGGTGGACTGATCCGCAATCGCAAGCCGCGAGTCAAACGCGCGCCCACGACCAAGTCACCGGTGAAGTCCGGTCCCTACCCTGCCGGCTGGACTCCGGTTCAGGAAGCCTGGAGCGCCATCACCGGCGGTGACCGCTCCAAAACGGCTTTCACAGTCGCCGCCAAGACGATGCGTTCATACTTCGGTGTGGACACCTTAACGGTGGACGAACTGCTCAGCAGCACGGTGCCAAACAAGGAACTGATCGCCGGTTTCCTAGCCGTCTGCGAAAAGGCTCTCTGGACGACCAATTCGGTTACCGACGAGGAGGTTCAGCGCGCCAAAGCCCTGATGCTAGATATCGAGTCCACCTTGCTCGGCAGCGGAAGCTCGCCTGCAAAATAGCTAATTCGCGCCGGCAAAACAGCAGATCGCGATTTGGCTCAAACGCGTAAAAATCATGCGTCCAAGGTCCGCAATTGTGGACCTTGGACGTTTCCATCACACAACAACCAAGGGAAACTTATGGATTCAAACCAGAAAAACGAAAAACCCGCACGACTCCCGGTAACACTCGACTTCGGCGGTGCGCTCGGTCCACCCCCGACAAACCAGTCCCAACCGCCGCGCCGCCACTCGAGCCAGCCTTCGCTTCCGCAGCCTCCCGGCAACCCATTCAACAACAAGCCGCCGGACTGTCCATCACTCTTCTAAACTCGCTCAAGAAGAGCGTTCAACACATAAACCAAGGCCCCATAAGGAGAGGATTTTGCAAAACGTCAAACTCGGCGCCACTGGATTCTACGCTGCGGCGCTCGCCATCGCCATTACGCTCGGCGGCTGTGCCAAGCCCCAACCACCGTCCGCCCAGCAACTTATGGTCGACGACACCTACACCACTCGCGTGGTTCTCGCCGACAAATCCACCATGCAATGGGACGGTTTGGTCAACATCGAAACAACCCCCGACGGAACTGTCCACATCTACGGCACGCCCAGCAACAACCGCAAACCGAACGTCAAGGTCAGCGGCAAGGGCAAGTTCGTCGTCCACAGTATCGCCAACCTCAAGGTGGACGACGGAGCGACAGTAGAGGCCCATGACTGCGACTTGATCAAGGCGGGCGAACGGACATCCGTGAAGGCATTCCAATGTCGCACCGTCCGGGCGCTCACCACAACAGCGAGCGTGGAACCGCACGGCAACACCACTGTGGAATGGGTCGAAGCGCAGATCATTCAACCCGAGGCCCGCGAACCTCGCGTCGAAGCGAAGTAGAACAACTGGCGCAGTTTTGAAATAACCCACACAGGCAGATCAAGCCGGTGTTTAAACCGCATGCGACTTTGCAAGCGGCGCAAATTTTCGATTATCGACGGGAGGCTGCGGCTTCCCGTCGATTAGAAGGGAGAAAAACTTGCATGGCAACAACAATGCCCCGGCTGACGCTGCCCACCCAAGAAGGGCTTGACCAGCGCATCCTCGCCATCACACCAAACATGGCGATCGAGTGGGGATACAACCTTTACGTCATCCAGGTCCTGCCTGAAACCTCCGAAACGCGACGTTCTGCGCTCAAGGCGGTCAAGGAACTGGAAGACTTGGTCGACAGCTTCTCAGCCGGCAGTCGTGAACGCATCTACCTCACAACGCTGCGCATGGCGGCCATCAGCTTCGCGCAAGGAGTAGAAAGACGAAAAAGTTCGCGCGCGACCGACCTGGCATCGGCGGTGGAAGAGAAGGAAGAAGCTATCATGCGGAACACCCGCGACACCCGTCGCGGTGGGCTTCTCGCTGGCGGCTTTAAAATCCTTCTCCTGGGTGGATTCGTGTTCGCTCTCGTGCGTGCCATCTTCGGCATCCACGAAATCAGCGAACAGTCGCATGGTGCCGACGCCCGCTACGTTTCAATTAGCACCGCTTTTGGTATCGCGCTGATCGGCGCATACGTCAAGGGCTGGTTTACCGGACGTCGCATCACCGCTATCTTTCGTGAGTACGACGCCAAGGTTCAGAAAGCAAACGAGAGTTACGCCGAAGAAGTCGTCACCGAGTACCGCTTCGCAGCTCAAACCGCCGAGATGGCGTGGCATTGCCTAACCGATGTTCCAGCGCCGATGACCAAAGCATTCGAGATGCTCTTGCTCGGCGTCATCAAAGGCTACTGCCCGTCCAACGAATCTCGCCCTGAGCGACCTTGAAACCCAGCAGCGTTGCAGGATTGCAGAGACCAAGTTCACCTCGTAGATTAAGAACCATCGAAATCGAAGCCGACAACCACAGTGAATCGAAGACACGGTCGTCTTCAACGCTGTTTCATTGCGAGCGCGCTTGTACACAGCACTTTATGCTGTGCAAGCCGTTTCCGGTGAGACTTCACTGGGAGTTAGTTATGCAAGTGTTCAAAGTTGGTCAAGATGAGTTGTCAGAATTCGATTTCGAGAACGTTCTTCGCAATCACCAGTGTCAATGGATTGTCTACTGGTACTGCCGAGAAGACCACGAGGGTTGGGGAGAGCTGATCGCCCTAGGGATGGACGGATCGCTCTACTGCAAGAGCTTGGGACACTGCTCCTGCTTCGGACCGCTGGATGAATGGGAGGAGGCGGAGAAGGTGCCGATTGAGGAGTTCTTGAGGGCAAAGGACAGCATTCATGACGTCGAGCACCGAAAGGAAGTCGA
The DNA here is from genome assembly GCA_964600935.1 of uncultured Candidatus Obscuribacterales bacterium. Lineage (GTDB taxonomy): Bacteria > Cyanobacteriota > Vampirovibrionia > Obscuribacterales > Obscuribacteraceae > JADYXR01. Next base: position 10,327 of record CAZRMH010000064.1, on the reverse strand, counting down.
CCTCATGGTGCGATATTTGCTCTCAGGACATTAAACAAAACCGTCTGCTTGTGCGGGTCTAACCGACCCGCACAAGTGGGCATTTTTTCGTTAACACCACCAACGGTGCCTACTAGTTTTTATAATAACCTTATCCAAAAACAAAAACACGAAAAGCTGACTGAAAGCATCGAGGCTTCCAATCAGCTTTTCGACAGCATCGCCACGAACGACTCATGGCGGGCGTTCGGTGTTCGCGTCATCATATTCGCTCTACGATGAGCGAAGCATTGATCGGCGCGCTTCTGGAAGCGCTTCCGAGCCGCGCATCAATCAGCGCATTTCTGAAGCACTTCCGAGCAATCAATCGGCGCTCTTCTCAAGTCCCTCCGAAACGAACTTGATTAGCGCCTCCTCGGACTGCAGACCAATGCATTTGCGATAGTTCGTGTCGCCCTTGCGACGCAAAACGATGGTCGGCGTATGATGCACGTCGTAGAGCGTGAGATGCATGGTGTTCGTGCTCGAACGAGAGTTCGACATGTAGTCGAGCTTAACGAACTTCACCCGGCCACCGAACTGCGCGGCTACCCGCGCCAGTACAGGTTCCTGCGCAACGCACACCTCATTGTAGCGCGAGTAGAAGTAGAGGACGATCGCCTCGTTCGTGCCGTCGATCGCCAGCCGAGCATCTTCGTCATACACCTGCGTGATGCCAGCCGGCGCAGCCGCTCCGTTGGGATTTGCGGGAGCACCGCAACCGGAAAAGATCAGCATCGAGGCGCACAGACTCAAACTGCAAAGGCCACCGACGAAGCAGTTGGTCAGCCTTTTCGACCGAGCTTTGAGATTCATAATTGAAAACTCCGAGTTAGAGAATGCCGGGTTTTAACAAACCCGACAGGATTGGATTGAGCTAAAGGGAAACCGACTACATCGGCACGACGCCGATGTGCCCCCGAAGCAGGAAATAGAGAAGCCCGGAGACAATCGCCGTCACCGGCAACGTCAACAGCCAGGCGTAAACGATCTTCTTCATCGTGCTGATGTCAGTGTGTCCAGGTCCGTAAAGACCGTACGTGCCACCAACCACGCTGGAAGTGAGAGTGTGCGTCGTGCTGACCGGCACACCAAAAGCCGACGCAGTAAAAACCGTAGCGGCAGTCGTGAACTCGGCGGCACAGCCGTGTACAGGGTCAATCGGACGAAGCGACAACTTCTCACCGACAGTTTTGATCACGCGCCAGCCACCAATGGCGGTACCAAGACCGAGCGCCGCAGCCGCAGACAAAACCACCCAGAACGGCACATGATCGACACTGTAACCGAGACGGTGGAACTGCGTTGCCAGGATCAACGTGATGATCCCCATAGTCTTCTGACCGTCGTTTGCACCGTGCGAATAGCTGACTGCCGCCGATGACAAAATTTGCAAGCCAGGCAAAGCGCGCCGCAACCCTTGCGAACGCTTCTCCGGGTCATTTCCAGCGACCCGCCTGAGAATGTATGCCACCAGCAACGCCACCAGGAAACCCGCGACCGGCGATAACACAAGGGCAATCAGCGCCTTATACAGCGCCGCCATGTTTACGCCACCTAGCCCACCAGCGGCGATACCGGCCCCTATCAGACTGCCCAACAAACAGTGAGAACTGCTCACCGGCAGACCTAGATGCCAGGTCACCAGGTTCCAAGCCACACCGGCAAGCAGAACCGCGATGATCAGCTCCAGTTGCTTAGCCAGTTCAAACGGGATGATGCCCGTCACGAACAGAGCAACAGTAGTGCCGATGGTTACAGCACCAATGAAATTTAAAGCGGCGCTCATCAGAATGGCGTTACGAGCACGCATAGCGCCGGAGTAAATCACGGTCGCGACGGCATTGGCCGTATCGTGGAAACCATTTACAAAGTCGAAACCGAGAGCCAGGACGATTGCACTAACCGCAAGAACGGCGGTCAGAGTGTCGATCTCCATCTGCGATTCTCCATGAGTCCAGATCAGCCTTTGAAAACTTTCCAAAGACCGGACGGCCACTCTCTAAGTGACTCGAGCAAACGCGATGAGCTCCTCCCTAGCTTGAGGCTTTGGGCAAGCCACGCTCTTCGCAGGGTCAGAGTTAGTGTGAAAACGAAAAACGATTAGCTAGAAGAGTTTTCCTAAAAAAGGACTGGTGAAAGAGACAAACTCAGCCTTACCGATTCAACACATCACGACCAAATGTTTGTAAACCTGACGCGTTGTTGGAAGACCACCAAAACGCACTATTTAAGCGGCTTTCAAACCGCGGCAAAGAAGGCTTAATTAAGCGAGTTCTCAGTCGCCTAACAAGATATCGGCAATATCAACAAGCCCAGTTAGCGCTCTCTGCCACTTCTCTCATTCGAAAGTTTATTGCAAAATAGAAAACTCATTCAAAAATAAACAACTAGTTTAAACAAAGTCTGAACCGGAGCACGTTTAAAGACTAAAAGACCCGCTATGACAGCGGGTCTTTTATTACCACTCATTACTCGCGAAATGTCAGTTTCTGAGTGCCCCAATTTCGTCTATTGAAATTTCATTCAACAGCGCAGCGCATCAATACGTTTCTTTAGTGCAGTGAGAACGTCGAAACTCTGTTGGTCAAACTTTCCATGACCTCTGAAGACACAGTCGGTGTGCCTTGATTAGAGGTATAGCGCTTGGTTGTTTCCAGAGTTCTGTGACCGCCGATCGCCGCGACCAGCATCAAATCGTTTCCATTGCGAACTAGATTCGTCAAACATGTATCTCTCAAAACCTGCGCCGACAGGTTCAAATGAGCACGATGTCCGATCTTACGGACGATACAATCAACCCCAACAGTTGAAATTCTCTTGCCCATCGGATTCAAAAAGACTGCAGTTTCCTCAGTCTCCCCGAAACGACGACGGCGCTCTGTGAGCCATTCATACAGAGCTCTTCTGGTTGGCGCATTCAATGGAATAACGCGACTGCCTTTGACCATCACACGACCTGTGTCAGCAGCAATCAAAACATCATCCATGTTTAAACCAACGCATTCGCCAATCTTCATGCCCGTGTAGAGAAGAAGAAAGGCAATCGCACGATCTTTTCCGGAACGGTGACGATAAATCGCTTCGACAAAACGTCTCTCTTCGTCTTCCGTCAACGGTCTTGGTGTGGACTTTGGCCACGATTCGCGGGTCATTCTCGGCATGTCGGCGCCGAGGAACTCGATATATTTTTCGACCGCGGTAATAACGTTATTAACTGTATTCTGACTCGATTCTTCAACGGTTTTCAAAAAATTGATGTAGCCGCTGACCTGTTCATGCCATGCGTTTCCATCCATTTGATTTGGATTGGCACCTTGTTCCGTTACATAGGAAAGAAATTTTCTTACGCGCGAAACATATGCCCTCTGTGTGTGAGCAGCCATAGATTGGCTGTCCAAGCACGTTTTGAAACCATCTAACGACACAGAGTCCTGAGTTCGCAAAGGGTTCGGAGTATAAGTCACTGGAGTACACCTCAATCGGGGAGTGGTGGCAAAGGGGCCGTGTGTACAGTTCAGTATGGGCTCGATTGTCAAGCTGGACAATTGGCTCGCTCTACATTTAACTCGTTGCGATATCGAGGATACCAATTTCAAAAATTGGTACCCTTTAATATTAGCAAGGGTAAAAGTCCGATACGCTGGCGTTTACAGCTAAAAAACCCCGGTTTATTGGTATCCCAGGTTGGGAACAATTAACTAAGTATTGTTGCAAGATCTTTAGCATCAAACCGCAATATCTAAAGCTCCGCTCCGAATCTGACGGCATTTCGAGCATTTCGCCCCTGTCTTTTAAAAATCCGAACTGAATCCGAAGCCTCAAAAAATCGCTGTAATAAGGACTACTTCATGGAATCCGACATTTTCGACTTAAAATTGGATTCCAAGAGCGACATCCAGTTACAGAAACAGGTCTATTTGCAATTACGAGAGCTGATTTTGAACGGGAAGCTTTTACCCGGAGTTCGTCTGCCACCATCAAGAAAACTCGCAGATATCATTGGCGCTTCCAGAAAAACTGTAGTGAGCGCTTACGATCAGCTCCTGGCTGAAGGTTACGTCTCCAGCCAAACCGGATCAGGAACATTCGTTTCGGATCCAGCTACCGCTATCAGCCTACAAAACAATTCATCCACATCCGAGTCCTCGACCTCAAACCGCACGGACAGAGGACCTTCGAAACCAGTCGACAAAAGAACCGGACGAACAGTTTCACCTTATATAGATAAACCGAGTCTAGCTCCTTCCACCAACAGTACTCGCGAACTCCTCGCCCAACGGTCAGAAGAACCTTCAGAAGCCATTATCGCTCCAGACTCTACAAAAGAACCGCTATCGTTATATGCACGACGAATCGGTGGCGTCGATCTGGAAATATCACGAACGGAACATACGCGATTCCAATTCTTTAACTGGCAACCAGCTTTTGATGAGCTTCCACTGGTTGAATGGTCTCGCATCGTCGCGAAAACTTTTCGACGCGCCGACGTTCAACTGGTCGACTACGCACCCGACCCGCTCGGGCATCTTCCACTAAGACAAACAATAGCAGAGCGTTTACGAAGGACAAGAGGTTTAGACTGCAAGGCAGAGCAGATTGTAATCACTTGTGGTTTTTCGCAATCCATAGACTTAGTTGCCCGCTTGCACTCAGCGGAAGGCACAGAACTTTTGGTGGAAAACCCGTCATATCGACCTGTTAGAGATATTTTTAGAACTTACGGCATTCAAGTTAGAAGTATCGCCGTCGATCAAGGCGGTATGAGAACTGAACGTTTGGCAAAACTTTCCAAGCATAATGTCAAAACTATTTACGTCACACCATCACATCAATTCCCTACGGGAGCGGTTTTAACACTAGCTCGTCGATTGGAACTCCTGAAGTGGGCCACCGACTGCGGTGCCATCATCGTCGAGGACGATTTCGATAGCGAATTTCGCTTTCGCGGCAGTCCAATTCCAGCGCTGAAAACTCTGGATAAAGAAGAACGAGTGATATACCTGAGTTCCTTTACCAAAGTGTTTTATCCATCACTGGCGATCGCGTTTATGGTAGTGCCTCCACGACTGGTACCACTCTACACGCGAGCGCGATGGCTGGCTTCAGACCAGCTTTCCGTTCAACTGCAAGATGCCCTCGCCGAGTTCATCGCCACAGGAATGCTGGAACGCCATGTAAAACGCATGAGAAGCACGTATGCGCAGCGGCGCAAAACTCTACTGGAAGCAATTGAGGATCACCTGGAAGACTGCGCCACTATATACGGTGACTACGCTGGCTTGAGTGTGATGATCAGACTAAAATGCGATATGGATGACGATGAAATAATTCGTCGAGCTGACGAACGTGGAATTGTGATGACGAGTACAAGCACCAGCTACACACGCAATGCGACCCCGGGCGAATTTATTCTTGGCTACGGCAACCTGAGCGAAGCAGAGATTCGCAAAGGAATTATGGAGCTGCGCATGATTATCAAAGGTCGCTGAAGGTAACAGAAAACGTCACGAAGCTCAGCTAGGCGGGTTGGGCCGAATTGTTTTGCAAGCAGAATATAAAAATTTTCCGTCATCGCGAACCTTGACCGCGCGCAACCGCACGCGCAGCAAACACCTCCGGGAAGCGGGCTAACCCGCTTGGCTAGCGCGACTTGATTGTCAAGAAACTAACATTTGTTTCGATCGGAAGTTCTAGTTTTCGATTAAGACTGGTCGAATTCGATAGTTTCAGAATGCTCTTTTTTTCATCACCCGCACCGGATTTTCCAGACACAACTGCCCAACACATAGACAAACTCGTCGTTTCAGCTTCTCTGCCGAGAACTGGCGTGGCACATCTTCCGAACTCGGAATCTAGGCACCTCATTCAGAGAGAATGAAATACCGAGAACGTCTTCGCGAATGTGATTGGCAACTGTGGTCCGCGTGCGCTCAACACCATTAGAGCGAAAAGGAAAATGCATGAACAAGAACACACTCGACGCTGATACCGTCCGCCGCCCGGAAGTGCACTGCACTCTCGGACTGACAGGACGAGATTCCGGCATTTGCAAATCCTGCAAGCGCCCCTCCGCTGTACTGATCGGCGAACACTGCCCCGAGTGCATGACACCGTGCGACCTCAAGGGCACCTGCGACCTCGATCTTGGTCCCGATACCGACGACGAGGAAAAGTAGAAAAACGTTTCATCAAACGAGTAGGTCACACAAACTCGGCATGTTCTTTCGAACCTGACACGTTCGGATCGATTCCTTTTGCAGTTTCTTGCCAGTAAACGACACCACTGGTAGTGCAAGCATTGGGTTCGGCTACTGCAGCCGGACCCAATGCCCACCGCCAGTTTCACAAGATTGAAGCTCGCTTACGTCCAATTTTTATAGAATTTTTTAAATTGGGCAAGGTTACTATAACGCTTAGTGATACTAAAAACTGTGAAAACAGAGCTGAAAGTAGGCTTTCTGCGCCGCTTCTGGCACACGCCAACCGGAGATTAGAACTCCGGCTGGCGCTCAGCGTTGAAACGAAACAGCGATCATCAACACCATACGACGTGGCCGAGATACGCCAGAAGCAGCAACAACAGCGCGACGCCGGCAACCTTAACAGCCGGAAGCCGGAAGAATTTCTTCACAGCCACACAAGCAGAACCGAGCAAGAGGATGATGAATAGACACATACGGTTGGTTCCTTTCGGAGAGTTTGGAATCGAAATACGTGATTTCACAAAAGAACAAAGGACAAGGGAACTTGACCCCCTACACCAAATCCAGTGGCAGCAGACCAGAGCACGAACTCAGCCCCCGCTTGACGCCTGGCCTGCGACCGTTGGCGAATGGAAATTCGTCCGTGAGAATCTCTTGTTTCGCGACAAGCTGTGCGCGATACACTGAAGAGGAGCCACGATCGGCTGTTGCTCAGGCGTATCGAACTAAAAACGGCGAAGGTATTCTAGGGCGAACTTGTGCCAATTTGTTGTGCCAGTAGTTATGCCAGGCACTATTGCGACTTCTCAATGCCGAATTTCTTCGACCGAGCAAATTCACAGCGGCTGAAGCCGATGTTTATACGCTGGAAAGTCAGGTTGGTTTATCTAGTAGAGCTCTCTTTGATTGGAGAAAGTGGGAAGTTGAATTCAGGCTACCAAGATGCCAAGCGACAACTCAACCAATACTCCTCTAACCAATACGACGTGAGAACCAAACAGGTTGGTATCTTTGGACAAAACTGTTGATTTTGCTGCTCAGCGCACGCCGCAATACCAAATCACCACGCTCATTCACCCCACCTTAGTTCAACTCGCGTGAATGCCATTTACATCTGCAACACTCAGCGTTTTGATCTCGACCGAAAGGTTCTTGAATCCTTATCCAGCACGCCGATCGGTTAAAATTGTCGGATTCTTCGCGAGGTCTGTTCGATGGTTTTGACTTACTCAACTATGCTCTCACTGGGAACCAAAGCCCCAGAGTTCTCTTTGAAGGATGTCGTCACAGGTGAAACAGTTTCCAACGCGACATTCGACTCCAAGAAACTGTTGCTTGTGATATTTATGTGCAAACACTGCCCGTACGTCGTACACATTGAGAACGCGCTGGCCAAACTATCCGCCGACTACGAGAGTAAGGACATCGGTATCGTCGGCATCTCAAGCAACGACGCAGAAAATTATCCGGAAGATTCACCGGAAAAATTGAAAGAATATGCTCAGCGTTTAGACTACAAATTTCCATTGCTATTTGATGAAACCCAGGAAGTCGCAAAGCGCTACACAGCCGCTTGCACACCCGATTTCTTCTTATTCGATTCGGAACGTAAACTGATTTACCGTGGTCAATTCGATGACAGCCGCAGAGGTAACACAGAACCAATCGACGGCAAAGATCTGCGCGCGGCAATCGACACCGCATTAGCAGGCAAGCCAGTTCCTGAAGAACAAAAACCGAGCACTGGCTGCAACATAAAATGGAAACCGGGCAACGAACCTAGCTATTTCGGATTGCAATAGCAGATTTGGAATTATGGGTCGAACGATGCCCGTCAAATTTGACGGGCATTGCGCCTCTGCTCGATCGCTCGATCCTTATCTCAACTAAGCGTTGTAGTAAGCAAAAAAAAACAAAAAAATCAGACCAAGCGAATAAAGGGTAGAAAAACGAGTCTTCCCGCTAAGAAAGCAGGAAGACACGAAAGGAACTACACGACAGACTAATCGCACAGGAAGTGCAAATAGTCCTTCACACAGTTTTCCGGGTCCGTGGACTTAGTCACAACAAAGCCCTTGCGGCGAAACGCGCGCATGATGGCAGCAACGACATAGTAACCATAGCCACGCACACAGACGCTGGTCTTACAGTAGGACAGAGCCTTCAGACACACCAGCAGCAGCTCGTTGTACTCCGCAGTAGCCTCGACCTTGTCGAGATACTCATCCACCGTCGGAATGCTGTCGTTAACGCTCATGACACCACCTCCAAAGAGTTAGAAACGGACACCAAAACGCTTCCGGCTTGCACGAACATCGAGCAAGCAAGACCCTGATCTGAACGCCCTCTCGGGGATTAGATAAGGCTCTTGGTAGGCGCGACGAACCGCAATTCGATATCGTATTAATGTGCTTAAACTGAGTTTGGCGATGGGATGAGAGACGTGCCGATTACGACTCCGCAGTGCGAGAACAACCGCCAGACATTCGGTCTGGTTGATAAGGTTTGAACTGGTGAATTAGCTGAATGCTAAGTGTGTTGGTGGCTCCGAGCGATGCGCAAAGATGTGATGAATTCAACGTAATTTTTTCGCCACACATTTGCAAGAAGAACTTGGGCGCCGACCGGACAGACGACAAGTCGATAATCAGCACCGGGGGCGGTTCTTCGTGATCCGTGTTTTTGGGTGACTGTCATGATCCACACTCGTCTCTCTGTTGTTGCACGTTTCGCAGCGATGACTTTCGATTTTCTAGCCCTTCGAACACAGGCTCGGGGTCAAAGTTTACGAGCATAACTGACGTGATTTTCGGAAATCCAAATTCAAACACGATTCGACTTCTGAAAAAGTGCGATTGCGAGTTTCTAAAACGCTCAATTAGAGTTCGCGTAGATGGTCGCCAGAAGTGAACATTTCACACGCTGCGTGACGTGATTTTCAAAATCTGCAGAACCGATTACAGAGAAAGAGAACCATCTACTACACCATTACGAACACCAAACACAAAACGCAAGAGCTAGAAGACGTGACTGTCTTCAAGACTCAAGCGGATTCTTTCGGCGCGCGACAAAGCCGATGCGTCTTCACTAGGAAAGTCGCATCGGCTTGTCACGTTTTCTCGCCGAAGCCGAATCAGGCTTCCGGGGTGGCACCGTCGGCGGTGGCCGACGCAACGATCGTTTCTTCGGCAGGAGCCGAGTCCGCAGGCAGGTTGGCGTGCACGAGGGCGAGCATCAAACCGATTTCGGTTTTCTCGAGACCAAGTTCCGCAAGAGACTCGAGCGCGATATCGACGAAACCGGTGCACTTGCCCACGTCTCCCTCCTTGATGGCGGCAAACGCCAGGTTGCCGAGAATGGCAGCCTTGGCGAGTTCCACCTCCACGAGCGCAGACGTAAGAGCATCGCTGCCCCGGGTGAACTGCCCGCTTTCAAGAAGCGGAATCGCGCGCCGTACGTCGCGGGGAATGCGACCGAGCGCATCGATCAACCCGTCGAAACCACCCATGCCGACAGTCAAAGACTTCGTCGGCGTGCCGGGCTTTGCAGCGCCACCGTTTCCAGCGGATCTCGCAGCCCTGGCTGCTCTGGTAGATTTACTCATAGAAAAACTCCTTCAGTGGTGAAGATTAATGAGACATGACAGGACCCGTCGAGTGGACGCGTCCTGTCGCGAATTACAGGAGAACGAGCCATAGAGAACCTTTCCGAACAAACGTTTCAGCGACCGATCGCTCAGACGGACTAGCTCTAAACATCCTCGTTCTAGCTGCCTGCGATTTTAGATCGCTTCGGCGACAATGATCGCCGTGGTGTCGGGATACGAAAGCGCGACGCCGGGTTTTCCGTCGTCGTCGGCATGCAACCACACGTGGTGGCAGTAGCGATGCTCCGCAATCCAGGGGTTCAAATAACTGCGGCACTCGCGGATGCGATAGCCCTGCTTCTCGAACTCGGCTTGCCACTCGTCGAGCGTGAACACGCCGGTCTGGTAGCTGCCGTAAACGGCGACGATCACCGCCAGCAGCAGGAAGGCGACCAGGAACGGCGCACGGTCGAGCGCCCAGCCGCGCCAGTCGCGGGCGCGGTGGGCTTCGGCGGGG
>CAZRMH010000063.1:0-26134 GCA_964600935.1 uncultured Candidatus Obscuribacterales bacterium | reverse complement strand
GGGTCGAACGCGAGCCCACACTCAAAGATATGGTGCGGATGCTGGCTCAGGATGAGGAAGAAGCTCGTGAGAAGGCGACTTACGGATTATTTGGCTATCCCGTTTTGATGGCGTCCGACATTCTGACATTTAAGGGTGAATTGGTTCCTGTCGGAAAAGATCAGGAGTCACACCTGGAATTTGCTCGGAAAGTTGCCAGACGATTCAACAACAATTTCGGTGTCGATTATTTCCCGGAACCAAAACCTGAGTTCACTGAAACGCCTCTATTGAGAGGTGTTGATGGTCAGAAGATGGGTAAGTCAGCCAATAACGACATTAAATTGGCTGATACCGATGCTGATACCACGAAACAAGTTCTCAAAATGATCACGGATCGAACCAGAATCGCGAGAACCGATCCGGGACACACGGATCTTTGCGAAGTGCCGTGGCCGATGTATAAAATTTTTGGAAAAGACATTCTGGATAAGGTCAAGACAGAGTGCGAGTCTGCAGCGATTGGCTGCGTGGATTGTAAGAAACAATTGGCCGGCAAGATAAACGATTCGCTTCGTCCAATTCGAGAGAAACGTGAGCAGCTCGCTCGCGATCCTGAAAAGGTGCAAAAAATTCTCGAGTATGGAAATAGTAAAGCGAGAGCAACAGCGAAGCAAACGCTCCGTGACGTCCGGGAAATCATGGGACTGATTAACTGGAATACCGACTAACAGCGCGGGTTTAGTGACTAAACTTCAAGCATTTTATCAGCGGACAGCAAAGCTAGAGGAATTTGTTATCCTCGCTTACGCGGTGGCTGTCTACTTGCCGATCACTTACACCTGGATCGTTTTGATCGCGGGAATTGTTGTTTTTGTTTTGCGTGCGATTTTGGAATGTGTTTTGAAACGTAACGGATCGGAGCTACTGGCGCCGGTTTCGCCTAGCCCGGAGTCGTTGAATGAAACGGTTTCTGGGGGCACGAGTCATGGAAAGGCTAATAGCGTGAGCGCAAGTTCTGATAGTTCACTTGCCGCGAGTTCCGAAGCCTCAAGTTCCGAAACATCGCGCTCTAAACCTGTTAGTAGTGCAGAATCAGCGCGTTGCCAATCAACCTGCAGTTCGATTAAGGAGGCACCATTTGCGGTGCCGCTGCTTGTTTTTGCAATCGTCGTTTTTATTTCGGGATTTTGCCAAAACGGAGTTTCCGAAGCCTTCTCTTCGCTGCTTTCGCTTAGAGCGTTTCTCGTTTACTTCATCGCGTATAGAGCGTTTCGAAACTCTACGAGAGTTCTGCAGAAGACCATTCTTGTTCTGGTTTCCGCTGGAGCAATCGCTGGAATTTGGGGCGCGATTCAACAGATTTTTCACTATCATCCGTTTGACTACCCGTACCTTCAAGCCTCAGGTTTTATGGGAAGTCCGATGGCGTATGCCGGTCAGATGGAAACGACCGCGTGTCTTTCGCTTGGTTTGCTACTGACAGGCGGCTGGGAGTATGTCTTAAAAAATAGGATCGTTTTTATCGCGATTACTGTTTGTAATCTTGCTGGTGTTTTTTACGCGAGCGAACGCAGCGCCTGGCTTGGCATGCTGTTCGCCATACTGGCGATGTCTTCACTCATATCTGTCAAAACCTTCGGCAAAGTTGTTGTTGGACTGGCGGTGGTTGGAGCAATTTCCTGGTTCGCTGTGCCGGTAGTTCAAACTCGTATTGTGCCTATGCTTACTAATATCAAGAGCGATGTTGGTGTTCAAGCGCGTTTCGTGATTTGGGAACAGTCGTTGAATATTTGGAAACAACATCCAGTCGTTGGTGCCGGTCCGAGAAACTTTCCAAAGATCGATATCCCAGAGGCAATTGTTCCGGGGAAATCTACTCACCTCGACCACGCGCACAGCAACATTTTGCATATCATGGCGACGATGGGAACGCTCGGGCTGCTTGCTTTCGCTTATCTGGAAGTTTCGACTTTGATAGTCTCCGCGCGTACCTGGTTCTCCACTAGTGCGGATAGGTTTCATCGAGCTATCGGACTAAGTGTGCTCGGTGGGATAGTATCGCTTATGGTGGCAGGGCTGTTTGAATACAATTTTGGAACTGGTCACGTTCGATTGATGCATTGGTTCGTACTTGCAATGCTGATGGGCGTCGTCTCTAAACGTGAGTCTTCGTCCAGCCCAGACTCTTGAATCGCCATGCTGTCAGTAAACCCATGAAAGCGCAAGAGATTGACATCGACCACCAGCAACCGGCGGTCTCCATGTTCAGTGTCAGGGCTAGCAAGTACGCAGTCGGTAGGCGGATGAGCCAATTACAAATAAACGTAATGTACATCGGACTTTTCGTATCCGCTGCACCTTGAAGAGCGCCACTTAAAATCATTGCCAGCGCGAGGAACGGCTGCGCGAGGGCGTTTATTTCTAAATACGAAATAACGAAACCAATCGTTGTAGGATCGTGACTCATCCGCACGGCGATTGGCTCTGCAAGGACGTATAGCAAGACGCCCATGACTGTGAGCATGCCCATGCCGATGTAGGTGACACGCCAACCTGCATTGATGGCGCGGTCGACTTCTTTTGCACCCAAGTTCTGCCCGACAATAGATGCAACTGCCATCGAGAGCGCCATGATCGGCATGAATAGCATGCCTTCGACCCGCATACCGATCGCCCAGGCGGCCTGACCTTCAGTTGGATGTTTGCAGCTCGCGAGAATGAAAAACAATCCGAAGACAGATAACGACCATGCCATACGTTGAATTGCTGACGGAAAGCCAATCGCAGCGACGCGTTTGATCATCATTAACGACATTGGCAGTATTTGAACCAGACATTTGCGCAGTGGTGAACGACTGAGTCTGATCAAGGCAACGAGGCTTCCGACAGCCGCCCCAACCACTGATGCGATTGCTATGCCCTTGAGTCCTAAACCAGGCACCGGCCATGCGTGGAGAACAGTGAGGAAATCTAGCGCGATTTGGATGCTCGTCATTGTCAAAACGACAAGCAAAGTTGTTTTTGAATCACCAATAGCATTGAAGGCAGCGTTTGAAATGTAGACGATGCTGAGCGGAATCATGGAGAAGCTGTATAGACTTAGATAAATAGCGCCAAGGTTTCTCACTTCAGTTGATTTAGAAAACACTCCGAGCGCGAAGTGGGCAATGCAGATTGCGAGAACCGTTAGTGTTATACCTAACGTAATTGAGAGTAGAAGCGATTGTCCGGCGAATCTTGTGGCACGTCTTTTGTTTCCGGAACCCCAGTGCCTTGCAACGATTGCAGTGGTTCCTGTTCCAGTCGCCATTAGAAAAAGTTGGAACATGAAAATGATATGTTCCGACAGACCGACAGCCGCTTGAGTCGCGGACCCTAGTGTTCCTGCGACGTAGACGTCAGCGATGCCGACGAGGCTGGTTGCGATAGTTGTGATCAAGAGCGGCCAAGACATTATCCAAATGGCGCGCCAAAGATTGCCAGTGATTAGCTCTGCGCTTTTATCTTCTTTCAAAGAATCACTTTTTTTGCTGACAGTCATTTTTGAAATCCTTCACGGCGAGCGAACCAATTGGCTCCTCAAGCCGTCTTAGGGATTTTGCCACATTTTTCTGCTCTCGTGCTGATTTCGTTTGTGTTCGGTCAAATCTATGCTTGATGAGAAACTTGTCAACTTGCGAAAAGCCCGCACCAGCAATGGTTCGTATCTTATCGAAACGTAGGAATGCCGATTACGTGGCATTTAATGGTTTATCTGATATAACTATCGAATCTGCTTTCGCCATTACCGCGACCTCCTGGGGCGGTTATAAAGCAATGTACTTGCGGCGAAACGCTCAAGGAAATTTTATGAGGAATGCATCAGTGACTAAAATGCACAGCAGAATTTATGGTTGGAAATATGTCTGGATGGAATTCGCTGACGAATTCAAAGCTGACGTCGACGACCCGAATCCGGATTCGAGCCACACTGAGATGAGCATCATTGTTCCAGTTGCAGATAGTAGTTGGTCTTTGACCTACACCATGCACCCTGGAAAACAGGGGCAACAGGACCACACCACCGTCGAAACGCACTACAATCCGCTCGGCGACTTCAAATTCACAATGTATCCTGAGAAGTGGACCGATGGTCTTGCGAAGATGCTTGGCATGCAAGATATCGTGGTTGGTCATGAAGAGTTCGACAAACTCTTCATCATCAAAGGTAATGACGAAGCTCGCATTATCGAACTTTTCCAGGATGAAAAATTGCGTCGTCAGTTGATCGATGAGCCAGCGATGCAAGTTTGGGCACACTGCGAAAACGCAGATGTCGCGCCGACTTCAAAAGCATTGCGTGGCAACCAAAATCGTTTGGCGATGCGCGTCCAGGGTGCAGTCGATGATTTCGAAAGACTGAAATCGTTTTATAAACTGAAACACCAGATGCTGAGCAGCCTTCTTCGAGTCGGCGTAGCGTCCAATTAAATTCATAAGCAATCGTGATTGGTGAGCTTCTATCACCAGTCATGCCATTCAAAACCGCGCTTGGAGAGTTTACTCAACACTCGCGGTTTTGTCTTTGCAGTGTTTTTCTACACCGCGCTTTGAAAGGCTTTATTATTGTCAAACCCTTTTATACTGCCAAGCGCACCGCTCGCGGTGTCGACGACTGAGGTGGACTGTGCTATCGCACAAGGTATAATCAATTCGAGTTATGAGGATTGACGAATGATTTTGATTACAGGGGCATCTGGTCGAGTTGGAAGCCGTGTGGCACGCTATCTAGTGTCACAGCAACAACCCGTGCGTCTGATGTCCAGAACTCCTGATGAACTCAGTGATTTTGAAGGCGTCGAGAAAGTCTTTGGCGATTTCAATGACCGTGAATCATTGGATTTAGCCTTCGAAGGGATTTATACAGTATTGGTCATCTCCGGTCAGGATATCCCGGGCAACCGATGTGTCGGTCACAAAACTGCCTTCGATGCAGCAAAAGAAGCCAACATTGGCCATATAGTTTATTTGTCTCTCCTTGGAGCGGCCCCCGACTCTGCTTATCCGTATTGTCGCGATCATTATCAAAGTGAGAAGTGGTTGGCGGAATCAGGAGTTGCGTACACGGCTTTGAGAAACGCATTCTATATTGATTATTTCCTGGAACAATTCGACGATGATGGTGTTATTCGTGGACCGGGTGGTACCGGGAATGGTGCTTTTATCTCGCGCGATGATGCCGCTCGCGCAGCCACCGCTGCGCTGTTAAAGAAACCCGGTGGCGTCCAAGAAATCACTGGACCTGAGCTTCTCAGCATTGACGACGTTGCTCGTCGTTTAGGATATCTTGTCGGAAGAGATCTGAGTTACAAAAGTGAGTTTGTCGCTGAAGCGCAGGAACGATTAGAAAGTGACGAAGCTCCGCAGCTAGTTCAAAACCTTGAAATCGGTTGGTTTCAGGCAATTGCAAAAGGTGAGCAATCCAAACTGTCAGACGATTTCTCTAAACTGACGAATGCTGAACCACAAACACTGGAAGAGTATTTCACTGAACATCCTGAGTTGCTAAAAGAGTTGCGCTCTCCGTCAGTTTCAGAATTTTAGCTGGCAATTCCAGCCACGAGCGAAACGGCAGCGAGCCGTGTTCAGTTTTGACTTGATCGAATCACCGTTTAAGGTAAACTCTCTGTTGCAATCATTGTTGCAGAGTGATTTCGATTCGATCTGGTTTGCCGAAACGGAGAGGTTGTGTGCGTTCGCCTTCTTCGCTCTGCATCTTGGCGCGCGGTGCGTTTTCAACGCGATAGTCGACTAGTCCAGAATAGTGGAGTTTTGCTTGGTCCAGCCGGCGATAGAGTTCGCTACCTGAAATTTTCAGGCAGTGATCTTTCGGCGCTGCGTTCGAGAAATCATCTTCGCTAAGTATCGATCTCAGGGCTGCATAGCCTTCGGGCGCGATGCTGACCAGTAGAAACACACCTTTGGTTTCATCGACATGCATCGTACTGTTGTTGACGGTGTCGAGGATAATATATTGAGATTCCTCAAGCTTTTTATTATCCAATGCTTTCGATGGATGAAGTGAAATCGCGGAATCATCAGCATTTACATAGAACACAAACGCATAACATTCTCGATTTGCGCGAAGCACCATTGCGAACGGATCGCCATGCTCGTATTGATTCGCTTTCTTGTTCCACACCGATTCGATGGCAGGTTCCGTGAGCTCTTCTGGACTTCCCTGCATGCTGTTGACTGATGCTAAACCGATTACGAGAAGAACACTTGCAGCTAGCGACGCGAGAATTGTTTTTGCGTGGTGCAAGGTCACGACTCTGCGTTTCTCAGGTTCGATAAGTGATGGCGCGGACCCGCGCAATACATTAGTCAGTTCCCAGTGGAGTTCTTCGACTGACTTATAGCGTTTCCTTTCATCGTCCATCAAACAACGTTTGATCACGGTTTCTAAATCTGCAATTTTCTGCTGATATGCAGGATCAGTATTTTTCTTCCGAATGAGCAGCCTGAGCGAGTTTTTTGAATCTACAGGCGGTGCTCCGACCAGGGCGATATACATCATGCTGCCGATAGCATAGATGTCAGAGCGCGGCGAGGGGGACAGACCATCTAGTTGTTCGGGGCTGAGGTAGCAAGTTTTCTCGAATGGCAAACTGATTTCATCGGTGAATGCGACCTGGCAGAGCGCGCCCGATTTTTTTATGTGCACTGAAGTGAGCTCGTCGCCAGTTCTGACGATGACGATGCCTTCCGGATGTAGCGTGCCGACGGCATAACCCTGACTGTGAGTTTCTCGCAGTAACTCGCAAACGCCAATGAAGATTTTCAAAACCAGATCAACATCGATGGAGACTTTGTCCCAAAGCAACATGCCGAGAGTCGTCATGTTTGGACCTGAGACTTCTCGACAAAATCTGGGAGTTTGGACCGACTGCGCGCCTGTAATGGATTGATTCATTATCTCTAGCCGTAGAAACGTTGCTGGGATAGGGTCTACGGCCAGGCGGGGGGAATTAGGAGGAAAACAGGGAAATGTTTTCAAAAGTTTTGTGGGTGAGTGTTTGCGTCTGGCGGCATCGCGTCAGTGGGATGTTTTAAACCACCTTCGCCATTGATTGACGAAGCACGCGTCACGGATTCGAATCTTCTTGGTGGAATAGCTTTCTTTAATGAAGTAGCTTTTCCACCCTATTCAATTATCACGTTCTCCGATTCTGCGCGACCGAAGGTTTCCGTTGCATACATTTCCTCTGCTTTCGTTGGTGCGACGCGATAATGCCCTGGTGTGGTGGCTCGCATCAGGTAGGAATAGCTGTAGGTGCCAGCTCCGAGGAGAGATGTAAACGCTTCTGCCTGGTGGTCGCGTAGATTCTCATGGTTCGCCCAAGAGCGTTGGAAAAGGTATCGATGTTTTTCTTGTTCCTCAGGTGCGTCTTTCGACTTATCGAACATCGATTGAGTTCCTGCTAACTCTGCGTTAAGCGGTTCTGCGCCTGCTGGCAGAGGATCCATGAGTGCGACGTGATATCTCGCGCCCGGAGCTTTGAACGTGATTTTGGAACGAACAACGGCGCCGGCTTTTATATGATAGACGCCGTCAGCATCGCGTTTTACATCATCTGGTTTCTCAACTGCCTCATACTTTCGTTCAACTGAGAAACCAAAGTCTGCGGCCTTCAGCATCAGCGATTTGGGGGCGTAATCCAGTCCCAACCTGTAATACAGTCGACCGGGACCACTTTTGGTGATCAAGATTTCCTTTTCGTCAGTTTTCTTCAGGAACGACATCGGGACGTTAACTTCTTTGCCCACGACACTGCGTCCTGCAAATTTTTGCAGGCTGACAAGCGTGTTGCCGAGCCACATTTGCGACTCGAAGTCAGGGGTTTGCTTTTCGTAGATGCCGAAGTATTTGTCGAGTGCTTGCAAAATCGAACCGTTTTCTTGTGTGCCATTCCACAGCCCGTTCTTACGATGTCCGAGTAAGCCGCGCACCAACTTTGGAATCAGTGGGCTTTCCGGTTCGTCGAACATGAGTGCTTCGAGCACGACTGCATCTGTTCTTCTCGGCGAGTAGAACATGCAGTAATCCCACATTCCGTAACCGCCGCCATCGTTTGAAGAAGCCGTTGATGTTGTTTCTTTGATCTGACTTTTGATTAGTCTTCGTAGAAACTCAGCTTCTGCTATTGAGTTCTTGTCTTTGGAAACGACTGGCAGTAGCCACGCTGCGCATTCGAGTGAGAACGACTTGGCGACCAAATCGGCCGGGACGTCGGAAAGTTCTTTGACTTGTTTTGTCAGTTTTTCAGTTGAGAGGCTGACTGCTTTCCTCAATATTTTGCGAGCTTCGGGAGCGTCGACATCGTTCAGTTTCGCGCGGATGTTGAGAGCTTGAGCCTGGATGGCGAGCCTCGATCTGAAGTCATAATTTTCATCAAGGTAGTTCGAAATATGATCAATATAGTTTCGTGCTCGGTTTAATTTTTCTTGATCGATTGCATAATCTTTTTCTTTCGCTAGAGTCAATGCCTTGGTAACTTGCATGGTCACGAATGGCCACTCGTGCTCTTCGTTTGTTTTCCACAGTCCGAAACCGCCGTTCGAATTCTGACGAGAAAGGAGTTGTTCCAAATCTCGCTCTACAAGTCGGCGAAACTCAACCTTGTCTGCTCCTTCCAGTTTTCCAAAAGATGTGAGAACGTTCTCCAGCGACAGCATTGATAAGAGGCGCGCCGATAGTTGTTCTGAGCAAGCGAATGGATAATGGTATAGATAGAAATATGCATCTGTAAGGGCTTGCATCGCGGTACTGCTGGTGGTGATAGTTAAACCGCCGACTTGATCGAAAACATCCGTCGGTCGATCGAGTCGCTGGGCAACGCTATCTTTATCGAGTTCACCGTAAGCGGCAAATGTTTCTATCGACGCAGGCACCAGCACAGGAAGTGAGAATTGTGATGCGTCGGATAGTGAACCGGCGACGGCGGCGCATTGAAACTGCGCTTTTCCTTCTCTCAAAGTAGCGACGGGGAAACGCACCTCAACTCGGTCTCTCGGCGGGATCGTGATCGCTTTACCGGCAATTTCTTGTTTTTGCGGTGGCGTTTTTTCCGATTGCTCCTCCCCAAGTTTTACGTCAGTTACCCTCTCAGTATCTTGAAGAAGTGCATTCTCAGACCGCATCGCCACTTCCACTTTCAACGGCGCATCGGTTTCATTTTGCACTACGACTGGAAGTTCGCATCGATCACCGAAGTTGAGAAAACGTGGTGCGGACGGTTTCACTGTCAATGGAAGTCTTGCTGTGACGCTGCCTTCGGACGAACCGAATTTGTCATCACCGGCGACCACAGCGGCCATTATTCGGTATCTAGTCACAGTGTCCGGGAGATGCAATCGCACTACTGCTTTGCCGTTAACATCGGTTGTGACTGCAGGCGAAAACAATGCGAGGGGGGAAAAGTCAGCGCGCAGGCTAATTTCTTTGTTGGCGTCTCCATCGTGACCACTGCTGTCCGGAATCGGAGCTCCTTCGGGTAAGGAAGGGCTAGTTTTCTGGCGGCGTTCGGCTCGTCCACTCGAAAAATGGCGCTCGTCTAAAACGGTAGGCTCAACCTGGAACAAGTTCATATCTCTTGGCGGTTCTACCCGCCCTGGTCCTCCGCCCAGTGCTGCGCTGCCAGGGTAGCCTTGCGCCTTTCCCCTGAATTTCTTGTAACTGGATTGTTGCTGTTCTTGAATCTCCGGTTTCAACTGAATAAATTGTCGAGAGTGACCGTCACTAGTTTCTCGACCAGGCGCGTCAGGGTAGAAAATCTCTATTGGATCCGGCCATTTGTATCCTGCCAGTGCAAGATGCGCTTCATCTGCCACGATCACTGCTACCTGTCCGCCAAAAATCGGTTTACCGTCGCTGTCTTTTAGGTCGATCGCAATCGAAGTGTCTGTATTCGGAATCACTTCCGCAGTGGATGGTGTTGCTGTCACTGCTAATCGACGAGCTTTCGGTGGGATTTTTAAATCGGCAGCTCCATCCGCCCAGGCATTATTTTCGCCGACCAGAAAAACTTCGATCTGACAGTTAGGATAAAGTTCTTTCGTTATTGGCACTTTAAACGTGACCGATGAAGATTCAACAATAATCGGTGTCGATGTTACGGCATATCTTCTTCGAACATTCAGAATTCCATGTGCCGGATAGAACGGTGAATTAACCATGATCTCTGCGATATCGCCAGGTTGATATTCAGTTTTTGATGGCACAACAATTACTTTCTCTGATTCAACCGTGCGAGACTGAGCCATCGCTTCGCCCTGTACATAGGTCATTACGGTTGTTTCGTTGATTCTTCCTTTGGTATCGTGTACTGTGACTACAATTTTATAGCTGCCGCTTTTTGATGTTGGTAGTTTTACCGTTTGCGGTTGTTCAGTAGAAGTCAACTTTTTCTTGTCGACTTCTACTTCTGTTTCAGTTACTCGTAAGAGGCTGACCTCGATTGGTTGTCCGACCACAACTTTGCCATCGAGATCGGTCGCGATCAGTTTCAAATCAATTGGTTCGTGTTCTTTATAAAATGCTCGAGCCTGTTTCACTCCGACGTATACGTCTGCTGAGTGAACCAAAATGGTGGCGCTGTCAGACCATGTTTGACGATTGACGTCTTGCACAGTTGCCTCGCATTTGCAGCTAATAGGCAAACCTGATGCGAATGATTGAAACTGTAGGTCGGCGGTGTGAGAACCCGTCGCATCGGTTTTTCCAGAAACTGATGCGTTCGTTGATAAAACTGAGTGCGGATAGTTCCGCTGCCCATACCGTCCACCGGAACTACGGTATGTTCCAAACCAGGGATAAAAATGACTTGCGTTTCCGAAACCGTATTCAGACCAGCCTGGCGGTGAGTAGGTTCCTTGTGATACTGAGGCGTTCCAGTTCACTGGTGCGTTCGGGAGCGCATTGCCGGTGTAATATTTTGCCGTTGCAGTGAGGCTGGTTTTGTCTCCAACAAACATTGAATTGCCTAGTGATGACTTGACTTTCATGTCGAATTCAGGTCTGCGAAATTCTTGAATGTCGATTGCCACATTTGTAGTGGATTCGATAGAGTTATAAATCTTCGCGCTCTTATTTGAATCTCCGCCTGGATAATCGCGCCGCAATGCTGATACGAAGCCTGATTCGCCTGGCTTCTCTACTGGGCGAGTGTGTATTTCAATGTAGCCAGCACCCAGATTTACTTTCTCGGGAAGTTTCGTTTCAAAAGAAAATCCCCCTAGTCTATCGACGTTGGCTTCGCCGCGGCCAAGCTCTTTTCCATCGTGTCCACGCACCACGTAAAATACCACTCCGACTCCAGCGTTCGAAAGCTCAATTGCTTCTGATTTGTCTAAAGTGTACTTGCGCATCCATCCTTTGATGCTGACGGTCTCACCAGGTTTGTATAGTTTCCTGTCGCTAACTGCATACCATTTAATGCTCTGTCCCTCTGCGTTGTACACCCAATCACTATTGGACATATTTCTCGGCAAAATCACACAGTCAGATTCTTTTCGAGCAATCACCATACTATTTTTGGTGTTTCGATCCAGGGTCGAAAAGACGGATAGTCCATCCTTGTCAGACTTGCTTGTCTCTGTGGTTTCTGTCGCTAAAGTTACGGTGGCTCCTTCGATCGGCCGGCCATTCGCAAGAGTCGACGTGAGTGTGGTTAGTTTTTTTCCTGTGAATACGTCGATTCCCAATCCGGTTACTTGGACCCAGGCTGTCTGCCGGGAATGCCTGTTCTTCTCAGCATCGTTCGAGTTGACTACAAAAACAAATTGTCCGGATTTGTCCTGCAAGTACGGCTCTAAATTGCCGTCGTATTCAATTCCCTCTTCCGAGACTTTGACGGTTTCTTTTTTCTTTAACGTCCAGCCTACGGTGTTTAGTTTTGACGGATCGTATCTGTATTGCTCAAACTCAAACCAATCTTCAGGTTTGACCTGAAAAATACTGACATCAACCGAATCAATACCCTGAACATAAATTGGAAATTGAGCTTTTTGTCCATGAGGAATAGTTGCGAAGTGCGCCATCCTGATTTGAGGGTATTGTCGAGCGGTTGTGAACGTGACCGTCTCGGACTTACCTAGTGATTGACCAAATTCATCACGGATGGTGGCATCAAAGGTCAGTTTATACTTGGAGAGTGGCTTGAATTTCCCGGCGATTGAAAACCAATTGTCTCTGGCTACAACCTTAAAGTCTTCAACTTTTGGCTCGACGCTAACCATGGACTCTTTGAATTTGACTACGTCAATCCTATTCGTGAGCTCTATCGGAGGACCATTACCGGCGTAGACATCGCGCAATGAGTTAGGATTCACCACTAACTTCAAAGGACCGTGAACTTTAAAATTGAATGACCTTTCTCGGGTGGTGCGAAGTGGTCCTTCTTTCGATGGTGCGCCAGTCTTGAGTGTCACTTGAATTGAAGAGTTGTACGGCAGCGGCGATTTGGGCTCGAATGCCAGCAGATTTTTATCTGTTTTATTTTGTAGATAGTAGGGGGCGCGATCCTTGATTGCCTCGAATGGTACTCGTTTCATTGGAAACGTCGTGTTGCCGTCGGAAACTTTTATTGATCTCAGCGTCTGATCATGGTCGATCTCTTGATCGAAGACCATTATTACAACAGGATTTAGAGGTTGAGTAAATTGAGTGGGATAGAACTCATCGACGCTGAGAGGTGGTGTGATTATTTCCCAAGTGAATGGCTTCGCAGTCTTTCCACCAGCAATTGAGGTGACTCCGGCTGGTACGGAAGCCTGATACCTTGTGGATTTCGGAAAGCGACCGAGTTCCGCTGCCGGATCGAATTGCAGAGTCTGAGGTCCAGCCCATTTCCAAGTTCCAATCGGCTGGGGCTTGAGCGTTATGAATTGTGATGCGTCTATCGTACGATTGACAGCAGCGAGCGGAACCATCGGCTCTGAGAAAGTCACTGAAAGTTGATATAGGGTGTCAACGCTTCCTTCGTGGCTCACGTTTTGCACCTTAAGGGGTTCCACTACTGCGCTAGGAGTCTGGCGCTCAATCCTTGGCGTGGACGTGGAAAGCTTGGGTGGGAACGGCTCTTCGATTGTAATACCTGGCCGATCCGGTTTCACCAGCGACTGTTCTGGAATGATAAACGGTTGATCTTTATCTTTGATCAACGCAGGAAGTCTGGAAAGAATTTTTTCGGCGCGGGCGATCGGAATGTCTTGGGGGACCGCAACGGTGACCGGCTGTGCTGGCTTCTCTGGCGGTTTTTGGCCTTCAGTTAAAGTGAACTCTAGCTTCTTAGCTTGTTTCTCCTTTTCCTCTTTTGCCTTTTCATCGGCGGATTTTTCTGGCGCGGCTTCACCGGTTGTTTGCTCCGTCGCTGCGTGAGCTAGTGGCAACGAAGTCATCGGCAGCAAGTTTGTTAGCGAAATCAGCAGCGCCATCGCGCAGCGTGCCAAACGATGTCCATGGGATGCCGCGGGAAACAGACGCATTGAGGGCGCCTCCAAATTTGAGAGAGGCGATCAGTATAGGAGATTCTGCCCGTCTGGCGTTTGAATCAAATTTATTCTAAACGCTGACCTTCGCTATTTTGTCGGTCACAAGCGGGTTCTGCTCTTCGATGTCGTATTCTGAAAATGTTCTTTCCGTTTTATCGGGAACAATTCTAGTTGTCGTAGTGGTGGTTTTTGTGGCGGCCGACAACGACTTGCAAATAGATGCAAGTATGCTGTTGTTTTCCGGAGCTGAGCGCGTTGTGGAGTTTTGCAGGCGCCCGGCAGAGTCCCGTAGATGATCAGCGCTGTCTCTCAGGATTTCGACAAGTTTGGAACCAACCACTACGCCATCGGCTCCCAGCGATAGCATTTTCGTCACGTGCTCCGGTTTGGAAATTCCAAAGCCAATACACACTGGCAACTGGCTCTGCGAGCGGAGCATGTCGATCAAACTTGATAGTTTTTCATCGAATGTTTCAGCGAGTCCGGTGGTTCCGGCGCGGGAAATCAGATAGAGATAACCGGACGCCTGGGCAAGAATCCGCTTAAGTCTGTCGGGCGAAGTCAGTGGCGAAACGAGCATCACCGGGGCAATTTCGTTGCGCTTAGCACTCGCGAAGACTGTCTCGCCTTCTTCTGGCGGCAAATCAACAAAAGTGATTCCGTCAGCACCTGCGTTCTTTAGATCTGTCATGAAGTTGTCGGTTCCGCGCACAAGCGCGAAGTTGTAATAGCTCATAATGACAATTGGAATGTCCGTATGTTTCTTTCTTACCTCTGAAATTAGTTGCAACGCATCTCCAGTGCTGAAGCCGGTTTCGACAACTGCTTTTGACGCATTCTCGATGATCGGGCCATCTGCCATTGGATCGGAAAATGGTAATCCGAGTTCTAGCAAGTCGGCACCGTTTTCGATCATTGTTTCAATCGCGGCGAAACTGGCTTGTTTGCTTGGATAGCCAAGTACCGTGAACGGAATGAATGCCTTGCGATTTTGTTGACGCAGTGCGTCGAAAGTCTTATCTATTCTGTTGGACATATTCCAAAATCCTCTCTAAATCTTTGTCGCCTCGACCTGAAACATTAACGAGTACACGTTTGCCATTGAGCCTGCCTTGTCCGTTTCGACGGACATATGCGAGTGCATGTGAGCTTTCCAACGCTGGGATTATTCCTTCCAATCGTGAAACTTCTTGATAGGTTTCAACAGCTTCAACGTCGCTGGCAAACGAGTAGGATGCTCTTCCGATTGTGTTCAAATGCGCATGTTCCGGACCAACAGACGGGTAGTCGAGACCTGCAGCAATACTGTGTGTGTCTTTGATTTGTCCGGTCGGATCTTGCAACACTTTGCTGATCATTCCATGTAAGCAACCATCAGTTCCAAGTTGAAGCACGGCACCATGATCGGTGCTTTCGATTCCCTTGCCTGCCGGTTCCACACCCACAAGTGCAACACCCGGGCTATCGATGAAAGCCGAGAAGATGCCGATGGCATTGGAACCTCCGCCCACGCACGCAACGACTTCATCGGGCATCATTCCGGTCATTGAGTTGAATTGCTCCTTCGCTTCTTTGCCGATAATACTCTGGAAAAACTTGACGATGGTTGGAAATGGATGCGGACCAGCGGCGGTGCCGAGCACGTAGTGAGTGCTGTCCAGGTTGGAAACCCAATCGCGTAAAGCGGCATTGATAGCGTCTTTCAGCGTTCGTCCTCCAATGTCGACGCGGTGAACACGCGCTCCCAGAAGTTCCATTCTTTGAACGTTTTGATGCTGACGTTCCACATCTACACTTCCCATGTAGACTTCAACAGGGATTCCGAGCATCGCGCCCGCCATTGCGCAGGCGACTCCATGTTGACCAGCTCCGGTCTCGGCGATTATGCGTTTTTTGCCCATGAATTTTGCAAGGAGAGTTTGACCGATTGCGTTGTTGGTTTTATGCGCACCGCCGTGGAGCAAATCCTCGCGTTTGAGGTAGACTTCGGCGCCCCACTTCCGAGAAAGATTTTCCGCATAGTAAAGTGGCGTCGGTCTGCCTGCGTAGTGTTTGAGTCGCTGGCTCAAATCTTCCATGCAATCGAGGTCGGCGCTGAATTTCACGAATGAATCTTCGAGCGTCTCGAGCGCCGGCATCAGCGTCTCAGGCACGAAGGTGCCGCCGTAATTTCCGAATTTAGTTGCCAGTTTCATTTGTTCACTACCTGTGGTGCTTATGTGTTATTTCAATGTTGCTAAAGTTTTTTCTTTCGAGCAAAACGCAGTCAATTTCGACAAACTACAAAAATGTTTCGTCAGTTTCTCTGACTTAATTCCTGGAGAGAGTTCGATTCCGGAAGCCACATCAATGGCGAAAGGATCTAGCGACTCAATTGCTGATTGAACGTTTTCCGTCGACAGTTTGCCAGCCAGAAAGAACGGAGGAATTTGATCTCTTATTGGGTTGATAAGATTTGCCAATACATTGAATCTGTTTGACGATTGTCCCGATTGATTTTCAGCATCTGTTTTCTCCAGGTCGAAGAGGATGTATTGAGCGTTCGAGTTGTTCGAATATTGCAGAAGTTTTTCCACGTCGATTTCACCGTTGGCGGAGTATTCAAAAGTTTTGATGACTGGGCGAGCGCACGTGCTTGCATACTCTGAGCTTTCTACTCCATGCAGTTGAATGAAATTCAACCCGAGCGTGTTTGCAATGGAGTTCACCTCCACGATGTTTTGATTTTGAAAAACTCCGACTGTTTGAACGCGACCTTCGACGGATTTTAAAACGTCTTTCGCTCTTTCAAGCGAGATGTTTCGTTTCGAATTGGGAACGAAAATCAATCCAAGAAAGTCAGCGCCCGCCTCGATAGCCAATTCCGCATCGTCCACGTTTGTAATGCCGCAGATTTTTACCTGAGTATTCAATGTAGACCTTGCTGCTGGCACTGCGGACCGTCTAACAGACTCCAACGACTGAACTGCTTTGAGTTCATCCAACAACTGTCCTGGGTCCTGGCTTTGCATCAAGGAGGTTCCGATTAAAAACCTGCGGGCGCTTGGGAGTAGCTTTTCGATATCGTTCGATGTTTTGATTCCGCTTGCCGAGATGATGATTGTGTCTTCGCTCAAATGGCGCGAAAGAGTTTCAGTTGTACCGAGGTCGATTTTCATCGTGTCGAGATCTCGGTTGTTGATGAGAACGATTTCGATTGGCAGATTCTCGATCTTTTTCAGATCTGATAGGTTGTTAATTTCGACCACAGGTGCGAGACCGGCTCGGAGCGCGGTGTTAACCAGCTTGCTGAGATGGTGTATGTCGAGAATTTTTGCTATCAGTAGAACTGCATCCGCACCGTGTTTTTTCGCCAGCTCAATTTGTTCGACGCTGATGATGAAATCTTTGCAGAGCACAGGCAGACCTGTGGTTTGTTTCACATGCGCAAGAAGTTCGAAACTCCCTCCAAAATATTTTTCGTCGGTTAAAACGGAAATCGCAGCGCAATGTTTTTTATAGAGTCGGAGAATTTCTGGAAGACGGCTTTCTGTAAGGAGTTTCCCTGCTGACGGTGAACTTGGTTTTACCTCACCAATGATTGAAATTCCTTCACGTTTCAGGCTCTGAACGAATGGATTTTCGATTAGACGATCTGGTTTTTCAATCGTGCGCCTTTTCGTTTGTGTTTTCTGACGCGGCTCAAACTGCGGAAACTCAGTGTGTTTCGATTCGACGATGGTGTCCAGGATGGTCATGCCAAAATCCTCCGAACTTGCTCCAATTTGCGAGCGACGGAGCCACTGGCAATTAGTTTTTTCGACAATTCGATACCTTCGTTCAGGTCGCCCACAGCATTGGCTGCGAGAAATGCGGCGCCCGCGTTTAACACAATTCCCTGGAAGTGAATGGACTGACAATCGTCGCCATCGACTATCTTTTGAAAGAGTTTGGCGTTCAGTTCGGCGTGCGATGTTTTAACCGCTTCAATTTTGATTATTGAACCCTGCGGCGGGTCGGGTGCGGTGACGACATCGTGCAGTAAACTTTTCTCAGGCAATGCAACATCGAGATTTGTGAGTCGCGCTGGACTGGGTGCGCAGCTTTGTCTTTCTATTAAAGTCGCCGTGTTTGATGCGGAAGGTAGAAACTCGTCGAGTTCTGTTACTGATGCGGTGATAGTTCTGATTGTCGAGTGAACCGTGATCGCGCGTTTAAGCAGCGGCTCGGTTTTGAGGAATTGATTGATTAGCAAATGCATGTAGCTATTGCTGATCCCGAATAGTCTGAAGGCTGGCTGAGCTGGGTTGAGCAGTGGTCCTATGAAATTGAAGATGGTTGGTTTTCCAATTTTCTTTCTCTCGTTTCTGATCTTTGCTAGACCTGGATAGCACATCGGAGCGCTGAGAAAAATCAAATTCGTAGACTTGAGAACGCGTTCGAAGTCATTCGGGTTGACGTCTTTCAAGCATCCAATGGCGGCTAGGAAGTCCATACTGCCGCTGTTACCGGTTATGGAACGATTTCCAAACTTGATGACTTTTACTCCGTGTGCGGCAAGAATAAAAGCGATTGCGGTCGACGTATTGAATTTGACTACGCCACTACCGCCAGTGCCGGCGACATCTATGGCATCGCTTCCCAGTGTGCCAATGCTCTGAGAAATTTCTGATACGACTGTGGAACGCAAGTAGGTGACAGCGTTTTTGATACCGTGTAAGTCGAATTCTTCTACCGGTTTTCGCAACAGGTCGAGCAGCTGACAATCGATGATTTGTTTTTGATTACTTTTGTCTATAGTTTGCATGGGATAAACCTCAATGAGATTTCTTTGTGGTTAGTTGCACGAAGTTTTTCAAAATAAGCTTGCCGTCAGGCGTGCCAATGGATTCGGGGTGGAACTGCAATCCGTAAATCGGTGCCGTCTTGTGTTCGATAGCCATAATGACGTTCGACGCAGTATCGCGGGCAGTGACCGTTAGGCAGGCTGGTAAGGTTTCATCAGTGGCTATTAGTGAGTGATATCGCATGGCCGTAAACTCACCCCGGCAAGTGTCGAATAATGCTGATTTACCGAGAACCTTTACCTTGCTGGTTTTACCGTGCATGATTTGACGCGCCTGTACAATCTCTCCGCCGAAAGTGTGAACGATTCCTTGATGTCCCAAGCAAATTCCTAGAATGGGACATCCGATTTCTGCTTGCTTCTTGATCAGCTCTTTGTTGATCCCGAAATCACGTTCGTTCGCTGGATGTCCGGGACCCGGTGAAATGACGATAGCCACAGGGTTTAGAACGATGACTTCGGCAAAACTTATTTGATCGTTTCGTTTCACCGTGACTTGTTCTGATGACACTTCTCGTATTGCTTGTACGAGATTGAAAGAAAAGGAATCGTAATTGTCGATAACTAGAATTGTCATTATCTTGCTCCTGCTCGAGTAGCGGGAAGGCTTTCTGGCAAGCGGTCCTGATGTTGCGGAGCGCGTTGTACTTGCTGAAAAACAGAGGCAATCGCACTCGCCTTGTTGATTGTTTCCTGATATTCGAATTCCGGTTCGGAATCGTAAACAATTCCGGCGCCTGCGTTGATATGAATCTCTCCGTCCTTTATGAGGGCGGAACGAATTGCAATCGCTGTGTCCATGCCGCCGCGACCATCGAAGAAACCGACAGCTCCGGCGTATATTCCACGTTGTTCAGGTTCGAGCTTCGAAAGAAGTTCCAGGGCTCTGACTTTAGGAGCACCAGAGACAGTGCCTCGTGGGAAGCAGGATTTTAGTGCTGTGAATGAAGATTTGTCGAATTCGAGCGTGCCAAATATTTCGGTTCCCAGGTGCATCACGTTGCTGTATTTAAGAACCTGTGCCACTGGACCGACTTTGATCGAGCCGGGGACGCAAACTTTTCCGAGGTCGTTACGACCTAAATCTACTAGCATTAAGTGCTCAGCAAGTTCTTTCTCATTGCTTTTCAGCTCGACTTCATTTTGGTCATCTTGAACCGGATTCGATCCTCGCGGGCGAGTGCCGGCCAGGGCGCAGAGCCGGACTTGCCCGTTCTTAGCACTAACCATTGTTTCAGGTGATGCACCGATGTATTGAAAGTCAGAAAAATTTAGAAAATAGTTGTAGGTTGATGGTGCAGTTTCCAAAAGAGTCTTGAACATAGTCGCTGCCTTCGCAGTGGTTTTCCCAGAGAACCGTTGCGACAAGACGATTTGAAAACATTGTCCCTCTTCGATCAGCGCTTTGGCTTGACGAGCCTTGTCGAGAAAATCACTTTTGCGCATGGAGGCGGTTAAGACTCCGGCTATATCTTCCGTTTCGCGCTTGGTAGCTCTGTTATCGCGGTACGCGGTGGCGTTCAGCTTCTCAATCAATTCGACGATCGAACGAAAACGCTGAGTGTTAGAACGTGAGATCACGTGAATTAGCCGAGCTGAGTGGTCGATGTATATGATTGTTTGAGGCAGGATCATCATCGAATCAGGAACGTTGATTGGATTCGCTGACTGTTTCTCAATCTTCTCGATTTGGCTAACGGTCCCGAAACCGAGGTATCCAATCATTCCGGATGCGAAGGCGATTTCTGCTGATGAGGAAAGAAAGTTGGTTTTGTCTGCATGCATCGCATTCAAGGAGCTGAGAAAATCGAATGGGCCGCCGGATAACTTGATTTGTTCTTCGGTGCCGTTGCTTAGTCGCAGTCTCACGTTCTCGTCCGTGATACTCACGGTCATTGATGCATCCAAAGCCAGAATGCTGTAAACCGGATTTTTTAGCGAGCGATCGCGTTTCTGGAAGAAGGCTGCTGGTGCGTTCGAACAGTCTTCTAAGTCTACGAGATCTTGAGCTTGCAGATGGTGGAGCGCGATTGTATGTACGCGACTGCCTTTTCGGCCGACGGCGCGTGCGTTGGTTTGTAATTGATAGTTGCTATCAGAGATTTGAATATTCATTGTTATTGTCTCGTTTAAATAATGAGTGATACCAAATACGATGGCACGCGCAGAGCCCGCCTGATCTAATCGACTCAGGACTTTGGGGGTAAAACAAAAACCGCAGGCGTCGTCTTCGACAAGCCTGCGGTTTGAAACTCTTTGCGTGAGCTACTTTAGAGCATCACCAACGCCAACCGGGCCCGTCTGGGATATTGCACCAGTTCCACCATGATTGAGCGTTGATTGTCTTCGTAGCCATTTTCTTCTCTTTATTTGTCGGCGGTTTCTTCAAACCAACATTCGTTGTCGTCGTCGTCGCCGAACGAGATGACGTTATGAAGGCAATGTTATCACGGCTTCAAACAAATGCAAGTGGTTTGAATCATCTCCGATACAAATTTCAATTTTTCGGGGCTATCGCTTTAGGGCAGTAAGTAAGAAGTACGCGAGCAATGCCGAGAGACCTATCAATATAGATATGATGATTACTATAATTAGGGGAAGCGGTATGCTCCCGAGCACAGAGCGTTTCGGCTCTTCGACCGATGTTTCCGGCTTCCTCCGACCGGCAAGTTTGTCGAGACTCTTCACTTCGGTGGTATCTAAAACGCGAGCTGGTTTTGGACGTATGTTCACAGGCTGATTCGTTAAAAACGGATTGACGGAGCCAGGAGCGCCTGCACCAGTGGCATTCCACCAGTTATGTAGTAAGGCTTTAAATTCCACAATCGATGCTGGGCGATTGGCTCGATCAACTTGCAAAACAGCGTCAAAAAATTTTTGAAGTTCTTCGAGCGCGGGTAGATCTTTTCTGTGTGCGCTTATCGGAAGTGCTGAATAACTTGGGTCGCAGTGTAGCTCCATGACCTCCATAGCGGAATCTCCGTCGAATGGTAGAGCGCCAGTGATCAATTCATATGCCACTACACCTAAAGAATACAAATCTGAGCGAGAATCGAGATTCTCACCCATGCATTGCTCAGGACTCATATATGCTGGAGAGCCAAGTACAACGCCGGTTTTCGTGAGTCTCTGCAGATCCTCTTGAATCTTCGCGACCCCGAAGTCGAGCACTTTTACTACGTACTTCCCGTTTTCTTCGACCAAGATAATATTCTCTGGTTTAACATCGCGATGTACAATTCCCTGCTGGTGGGCGCATTCCAGAGCATCGCAGATCTGCCCGAGTAGACTGGCAATTTGGTGCGGTCTGTTACAGGGACCTCTTTTTTCCAACTGTTGCTCAAGTGTAACTCCGTGCAAATACTCCATGACAAAATATGAGCGACCGAATGAAGTCGAGATGCAGTCAATCGCTTCGACAATATTTTTGTGTTTCAGATCACTATGGATCGACATTTCCCGCGAGAAACGTTCCGCTAAATTCTGATCCACGAATTTCAAAGTCTTAATTGCGACCGTTCGACCAGTTGATTTTTGGGTTGCCTTATAGACGATGGCCATAGCGCCTTCGCCGATCTTCTCTGTAATCGTGTAATCGCGAAGCTGGTTGCTGTCAGGCGGTTCTTTTGGAGCAACAATCGACTTGAGTTCCGGTGGATCAAATTCCTTGTCGTCGGAAAATGAGATGAAAACTCTGGGCGCTTGCGGGTTGCTGTCTCGGATCGGTGTCATTGATAATTAGTGCGCGGCGGTATTTTGAGTCTATTCTACAGTCCCGAGAAATTTTCGCGCTAGTTTCGAACTCCTGCTGCAAATCTTTCTATGTTGAACATGCCAATTGGTCGTTCGGTGCGCCCCTCGATTGCCAGGTCTTTAAGGATATTTCCAACGATTGGAACAAACTTAAATCCATGACCTGAAAAACCTGCGGCAACAATGACATTTTCGCGATCAGGAATTTTGTCGATAATGAAGTGGTGGTCCGGTGTGTTGCCATATAAGCAAGTTCCGGTCTTAGTAATTTCGGTGGTCAAATCAGGCAGCAGGTGTTTTGCGCGCCTGGTCGCCCGAGCGATTTTCTCAGGGTCAGGAATGAAACTGCGTGTCGCTGCTTCTGTGACTTCACCGGCTCTGTGTTCGGCGACCTTTACGCCAAGGTCGTCAAAGCATGGGAATCCGTAGAGATTAGCTTCGCCAGGATTAACATAAATGATAAACACTGGAAATATTGATTCATCGAATTGCTTTGGATGTTTCGGTTTAAAAAACGAATACTGCTCTTGAGTGACCTTGATTGGGATGTTAGACCCAACGAGCTTTTCCAGTGCCGGAGATGCCCATGGTCCCAAAGCAAGAATCACTTTTTTTACTCGATAAGTCTCGTCGTCCGTGGTTAATTCGACGAATTCATCAGTGACATTCATGCCATCAAGGGCGGTATTATCTTTAATTACGGCACCGTGTTTTTTCGCCAGTCTTAAAAACGCGGGAACGCATACATCAGGCTGAAGATAGCCCGCATCCTTTTGGTACAATCCGCGCACATTTTCTTCGACGTTAAACTGTGGAAAACGATGGTTGATTTCACCTCGCTCAAGTACTTCATGCTCGATATTTTCTAGAGTAAGTATCTCGATGCACTTATCGAAATCCGGATTTTTCGGATATCCGAGATCCAGACCGCCAGTGGTTATCAGTAATGGCAGATCGAGTTCTTTTGAGGCTTCGTTCCAGAGCTTGTAGGATTCTTTCGCTAACCTGACGTAGTCTGCATATTCGTAAGAATAGCGAATAATTCGATTTTCGCCGTGTGACGCACCGCGATTGTGCCCGATTTCAAACTGCTCGAGTAATAAAACTGATTTGCCTTCTCGAGCCAGATAATACGCGGCTGCGCTGCCCATTCCGCCGCCGCCGACAACGGCAAACTCAAAATCCGAAATCATTCTGAAAACTCCCCAGGAGCCAAAGAGATTTTGATTATAAAGCGTTCTATTTTAATTGTCGCCTGGTATATCGGATCGGTTAGATAATGATTTCGCTTTGGCGCCCAGGCTCATTGATTCTTTGCTAAACGGTTGTGTCTTTCCATGTTCGACGGCGCGTTGAACTCCGGTCACTCCACCATGAACCAGTCCGCTGCCAATCCCGAACGGCACGGCGCAGGCGCCGGACATCACATGACCGACAATGTCTCCTTTTTTCTCGACAGCGAGACCGTCATTCATGCTGCCCATCATTTTTGACGTGTATATTTTGGTATCACGGGCGATGCTGACTGGAACGCCCACGCAGACACCACAGGTGACACCAATTGCTTTCTTTGGTCCACTGACCACACGAGACAAAATACTTTTCTTGGGCTCTGAATTGTTTTTCTGCGGCTCGAACGCGCTGACTTCGATATCGTATTCTCTGGTTTTGTTCTGCCTGAACGCAGGTCCGTCAGTCTTGCCAGTGCTTTGTGGTTGGGACATGATTGTGTACGGAGCGCGAGTATTCGCTGCGTCGTCGGATTCAATCTGCGGTTTTGTTGGTCTAGTTTTCTGTGTTTGCGATGGAGCAGGTCCAACTGGCGCAACGCCGGTGAGCTCTGCCCAGTCTGCCGCGCTAGCGCAATCTGCAAGGATTAAACATGCCAGTCCACTGCAAAGGGCGATTGCTTTTCGGTCGGCTTGATTGCTCTGATGTCGGGCTGGTCTCAGTCGAGAAGATTTCGGCATTGATAAGATCGATCTCAGTATCTTGGTAATTGTTGGAGATTGTATCAGTACCACAGCTTTTCAACCTGGAAAAATTCCAACCTACGGCAACCTCAGTTCATAACTGCGTGTAGTTATGAACTGCAGCGATCATCAGCTCGGACATCGGCTCGGTTAGCCGATTGCTGCTTTGACTTTGGCTCCGAAGTGATCCGTCAGTCTTCTCAAGGTTGGCGATATATCGCCTTTCTCGATGACCGCATCAATCAGGAACATTTTGTCGCTATTGACCGCGTCGGCAAGTGCTCTTGTGAATTCATCGTGGGTGGTGGCTTGCACTCCGTTGCCGCCGACAGCCTTCGCTAAACCGGCGTAGTCCCAGCGTTGCAAATCGTAGTAGTCGCGATCTTTGTCGATGTGACGGAGCATAGCGTAGCTGGCGTTATTGAAGACGATGATGATCGGATTTAGACCAAGCTTCGCAGCAGTGCTCATCTCCATTCCGGTCATTTGGAAACCGCCGTCGCCGACCAGAATGACAGAGCGTCGTTTTGGTTCTGCAACTTGCGCACCGATTCCTGCAGGTACGCCGAAGCCCATGCTGGAATAGTAGCCGGGGGCGATGAAGATGTCGGTTTTCAAGGAAAGCCCTGCGTAGAGGCAATCTCCGACGTCAGAAATCACTGAATAATGTTTATTCAACATCTCATTGATATCTTCGATGATAGCTGCCACTGACAAATCTTTTTTGCCTTTATGTGGAACGAGAATTTCCGGTTCGATATCAGGGATTTCGAAGCGCATAGCTGGCTTTACTTTGCTCGTCAATTTCTCGAGCAGCTGATTCACGAAGTCACTCAGTCTGATGCCAGGATAAGTGTGGTAGCCGATGTTGACTTCGGTTGCCGTTGCTTGAATCAAATTCTCCAGCGGTAATTTCGCTGTGAATCCAGCGGTTTCCATCTCTGTGAGAACCGTTCCCAGTGACAGAATCAGGTCGGAATCTTCTACGTATTCTTTCAGTTTCGGATTACCAAACTGACCGAAATAGTTGCCGATGAAATTTGGATGACTTTCTGGAAACGAGGCTTTGCCGAGGATTGAGGTGACTACTGGCAAGTTCAACGCTTGCACTAGTTGAATGATTTTGTCCTTAAGACCGAATCGTCTGACTTCGACGCCAGCAAGCACGACCGGGCGTTTCGCTGATTTCAAGCGTTCGATCACTTCATTCATTGCTTCTGATAAACCAGGCGCTGGATCTGGTTCTGGTGCGCGTTCTTTGTGTTCGATCGGAATATCCTGGTTGACCATATCGCGCGGGATCTCGATGTAGCCAGGACGCGACTGCGTCAACGTCGTGTCGATTACTCTGTCGATTTCGTCCTGAGCGATCGTTGGATTGCTAAGCAGAGTCTGTGATTCGGTTACTTCTCTGAAGACGTTGTATTGCGTGTCAAACGTTTTGACGCAATGGTGAAGGTGTGGCTTCTGGCTTCGGTAGCGCGTTTCGGGTGAGCCACTGAGTACCAGGACTGGCGATTCTTCGGCATATGCCAACCCAACTGGGTTGACCATATTCAGACCACCAGCACCATAGGTTACTAGCGCGACGCCCAGTCCTTTTAGTCTGGCGTAGGCATCGGCAGCGAAGCCGACGGATGGTTCGTGGGTCATCACAACGGTTTTCAATTCAGCACGTTCTTGAGCTGCGTACAGAGGCAAGACGAAATCGCCAGGGATTCCGAAAGTGCAATCAACACCGTTTTTTTTGATTTTCTCGAAGAGGTAATCAGCCAGCTTGCTTTTCGACATTACGTTTTCACCGAAATTCGCGGAGGGATAGGACGGAGTCTAACTAAATGACCCCATCACTGATAATCTTGATGTTGTACCTTTTTTCGACTTCCGATTTCTATCCTTAAAACGCATAAATTGCCCAGGTTTGCGGGATATAAGGTTTAAACCAATCGTAGAGAGAAGCGCCAGTGTCCAAAAGCAAACGAAAGTTTAAACGTCCCCAACTGTCGCAGCCCTCATCAGAATCGGCAGCCGGAGAGGATTCTGAGTCTAAGGCGCCATCAGGCACGCG